>NZ_VKHS01000945.1 GCF_014141525.1 Streptomyces calidiresistens | reverse complement strand
CCCCCTCCTCGCCCGACGTTCCCACCCGCGTGCGCCGTGGGGTCGGGAACATGCCGACCGGGGACATCCCGAAGTCCATGGCCGAGCACGGGCGGGACCGCACGGAGGTGGACGACTTCCCGGGCCGGACGTGTGTTCGTCGGGGTGGTTCCCGTCATGGGCCGGTCGGGCCGGAGGCGTGGGGGTTTCCGGTCCCGTCGGCTCGGTCCGGACCACCGTGGGCCTCGGGATCACGGGGGCGGTCGACGTGCCGGGAGCGGCCGGGGCGGACGGTGCGGGGGCCGGTGGTGTCGGCGCCCAGGGCCCGTACGCGGTCGCGCAGGGCGCGGTCGGCGGTGACCACCGTGCAGGGGCGGGCCGTTCCGGCCGCCTCGCCGGCCACGAGGGCGACGATCAGGTCGTCCCCGCTGCCGTCGGTCGCCTCCACGCGCACGCCCGGCACCGCCTCCACCCGGCGGGCCGCGCCCTCGACCACCAGGACGACCTCCTCGGCCTCTCCGGGGGCGCCCGGTTCCGCCGTCCTCCCACCGGGGCCGGGGGAGAGGACCGAGCCGGCCGCGGCCCGTTCGGCGAGGGCGTCCCGCAGGCGCTCGGCGGCGCCGTGCCGATCGCGCCACCATCCGTCGGGCACCGAGCCGACGACGTTGGCGCCGTCCACGATCACCAGCCGGCCGGGGGTCTCCCCGGATGCCTTCGCCGTGGTCTCCGATCCCGGGTCGTGCACGCCGCGGACCTCCCCGTTCCGTTCGTGGTGCGCCGCGCCCGGAACCGGAGGTGTTCCGGATGCGCTTCCGGGAAGCGGCGCCTCCCACGCTAGCGGCCGACCCGGTCCTCCCGCGCGGCGTTCGAGGGCTCACCGGCGGTTTCACCGTCCCCGTCGTGCCCGCCGTTCCCGTTCGGGATCCGTTCCGGGGCGGCGGCCGGTTCGGCCTCGGGCAGGGGCAGGGCCCGGATTCGCAGTCCGCTGCCGGCCGTCCCCAACTCCTTGGCGAAGCGCACCAGTTCGGTGATCGATCCCAACCCCTTGTCGGTGGTCAGGGCGTCCGTGGCGGCCTCCGCCACCCGGTACAGGGCAGCCGGGTTGGTCAGCACCCCCCGCCGCTCGATCTCCCGGAGCACCGCCAACAGCACCCGCTGCGGCGGCTCCAGGCCGTCCTCCGCCGTTTCGCCGACGGACCGGGCCGCCGCCATGGCCCCGGCCCCGTCCAGGCGGTGCGTGCCGGCCGGCCACTCCCGGCCCGAGGCCGGGTCGCGCAGATCCACCGGCGTTCGCAGTTCGACCCCCTCCAGGGCGTCCACCAGGGCGCCCAGCCGGTCCACGTCCACCTCCAGGTAGTGGTCCATCCGGTCGCCGACCACCTTCTCCACCGCCCTGGCCAGGCAGGCGGGGCCACCGGTGTCCCGGACCTCACCGAGGCGGGAGTGCCCGGGGACGGACGCGGACGGGCCCTCCCCCTCGGACGCACGGGCGCACGTCGGGGTGGGCACCTCCCACTCCCGGGGCACGACGACGGCCCGGGCGGGGCCGTCCTCCGGCAGTCGGACCACCATCACCGAGTGCCGGGCGGCCCCGTCGGGCGCCGTGTCGGGGCCGTCGGCGGCCACCACCAGCAGCGATCGTCCCGGCTCGTCGGCCGGTGTCCCCGCGTCCCCCTCCCCGGCGGACCCGGCGGCGTGCGGGGCGTCCGGGTCCCGGGGGGTGCCGGAGGCGTCGGGGATCCCGGAGGGCTCCATCGACAAATCCACACTGCCCAGTCCGGCGCCGAGCCGGTGGTGCAGCCACGCCCCGGTGCCCCCCGCCACCACGGCCGTCACCAGGGCACCCGCCGCGATCCGACGCCCGATCACCCCCCGTCGCCCGGTCCGCCGCGACCAC
>NZ_VKHS01000944.1 GCF_014141525.1 Streptomyces calidiresistens | reverse complement strand
GGCCCCGGGGAGGGCGCGCTGCCCCCCGGTGCCCGCCGCATCCGCCGGGACGCCCTGCGCGGCCCGCAGCCCATCGAGGACCTCCTCGCCGGACAGGACCAGGCCGCCCGCGGTGGGGTTCGGCCGGGCACCACCGGTCCTGCGGGCCCGGTGCCGACGGCCAAGCCCGCCCCCGCACCGGGCGACGCCGACGGCACCCGCCGGGCGACGACGACCCCCGACGGCGACGACTCCCCGACGGCCACGACGCCCGACGCCCCCGGCAGCCGACGGCAGGACGACGCCGACGGCGGGGCGACGGACACGGCGGGGGACACCACCCCCGACGCCGACGTCACCCGACGCCCGGCGCCCGACGCCACGTCCCCCGACGACCCGACGACGACGCCGGGCGACGACGACGCCCGACAGGAGACCGACGGCGGCGACCCGACGACGACGCCCGACGGCGACGGCGGGGGACCGGCCGACGCCACGACACCCGACGGCGGGGAGGAGAGCGGCACCCGACGGCGGCGCCCCTGGCGACGCCGGGCGACGCCCGACGCCCACCCCGCCGACGGCGCCCCGACAGCCGACGCCGACGCCGACGGGCGTGGCACCTTCGCCGACGACATCGCACTCGCCCGACAGCACTGGGCCGACGCCCGCGTCGCCGCAAGGGACGGACAGAAGATCGTCGTCGAGCACACCTGGGGAGCCGCTGAAACCGCCGCCCCCGCAGCCCTGCGCATGGACCGCGTCCGCTCCTCCCTCTACTGGGTCTCCGCAGCCGCAGCCGGCTACCTCCCCGCCGCCCTCGGAAACCCCGACGCGGCACTACCCACCCTCACCACCCGCGCCCTCAACTCCATCGCCACCGAACACAGCATCAGCTCCGGCATCGTCCTCGCCGGCCTCCTCGCGGCCGGCAGCTGGTTCCTCTTCGCTCTCCCCACCCGCCGCTGGCCCGTCCCCCTCGCGTGGACCTGCCGCATCCCCACGGCCTCCGTGATCCTCGGCAGCCTCCTGTGGGCCCCCGCCTGGAACAACCTCAACCTCTGACACCCCCTGGGAAGGACCCCCGTGCACACCCTCCTCGCCGCCGCACCCGCCGCGGCCCCGATGTTCGTCGACGGCAACCGCCCCGACGGCGCCTTCGACGGCGAATGGGTCGGCCACCTCGGAGCCGCCGGCACCGCCTTCGCCCTCACCTTCATCCTCTTCATCGGCACCCGCAAAAACGCCGACCACCAGATCAAGCCCATCGTCGCCCTGTTCCTCGGCTTCCTGACCAGCAACTCCCTCGCCGCAGCCGGCGGCGCCTGGGCACTGCCCTCCGACCTCATCCACCAGGGCCTGGCCGCCGCCGGCCTCGGCTCCGGCCTCGGCCCCTTCGGAGACGTCGGCATGGGCTCCCTCGCCATCGTCTGCATCGCCACCGCCTGGTTCACCAGGCTCAGCTCCCGCGCCGCCGCCTGGCTCGGCCTGGTCGCCGGCGTCATCTTCGTCGCCGCCGGAGGGATCTGGGGCTCCGTCGCCTACGTCGGCGCCCAGCTCATCGGAACGATCGGCTGACCGCCATGGACGCCTTCCCTTTCCTGCCGCTCGCCGCCGCCATGGTCAGCGTCCTGCTGACCATGGGCTTCATCGGCCCGCCCCGCACCGCCGCCGGCCGGGTGCTGACCGTCCTCGCCCTCTTCGCCGGATACCTCGCCTGGTACTGGCTCGGCCTGCCCGCTCTCCTCCACCTCACCGCCACCCACGGCATCTGGGGCTCCCTCGCCCCGCTCACCGGAAGCTGACCGATGGACAACCTCCTCACCCCGACGTCGCCCGCCCGTCGCCCGCCCGTCGCCCCGTCGTCGGGCCCGACGGCGCCCCCGACGCCTGACACC
>NZ_VKHS01000943.1 GCF_014141525.1 Streptomyces calidiresistens | reverse complement strand
GGCCCCACCCGCCCCGGGCCCCGGCGCGCCGGGGCCGGCGCCCACCGGTGCCGGTCACCGGGCGCGCGCCCGGGCCGGAAGGTCCGCGGGAGGGCTCGCGGCGGTCGGGGCCGGCACCCGGCGTGCGCCCGGAGGGCGGCGCTCGGCCCGGGGCGGACCGTGTCCGCGCCTTCCGGCGCTGATACGCTGGTGGTCCGTGGAGCGGAGGGCCGAAAACCCCCGAACCGCAGCGGCGGCGCCCCGACGGAACTTCTCATCATCCCGCCCCCGGCGCCGACGTGCAATCGACCTCGCGACCACGGGAGCGCTCTCTTGGCCATGCCGCTCAGCACCTCGACGACCAAGCACATCTTCGTCACCGGAGGTGTCGCCTCCTCGCTCGGCAAGGGCCTCACCGCGTCCAGCCTGGGAGCCCTGCTCAAGGCGCGGGGCCTGCGGGTCACGATGCAGAAGCTCGACCCCTACCTCAACGTCGACCCCGGCACGATGAACCCCTTCCAGCACGGTGAGGTGTTCGTCACCAACGACGGAGCCGAGACCGACCTCGACATCGGCCACTACGAACGTTTCCTCGACGTGGACCTGGACGCCAGCGCCAACGTCACCACCGGCCAGATCTACTCCTCGGTCATCGCCAAGGAACGGCGCGGCGAGTACCTCGGGGACACCGTGCAGGTCATCCCGCACATCACCAACGAGATCAAGCACCGGGTCCGTCGCATGGCGACCGAGGACGTGGACGTGGTGATCACCGAGGTGGGCGGCACCGTGGGCGACATCGAGTCGCTCCCCTTCCTGGAGGCCGTGCGGCAGGTGCGGCACGAGGTGGGCCGGGAGAACGTCTTCGTGGTGCACATCTCCCTGCTGCCCTACATCGGCCCCTCCGGCGAGCTGAAGACCAAGCCCACCCAGCACTCCGTCGCCGCCCTGCGCAACATCGGCATCCAGCCCGACGCCATCGTGCTGCGCGCCGACCGGGAGGTGCCGGTCTCCATCAAGCGCAAGATCTCCCTGATGTGCGACGTGGACGAGGCGGCCGTGGTGGCCGCCATCGACGCGAAGTCCATCTACGACATCCCCAAGGTGCTGCACACCGAGGGCCTGGACGCCTATGTGGTGCGCCGCCTGGACCTCCCCTTCCGGGACGTGGACTGGACCCAGTGGGACGACCTGCTGGGCCGGGTGCACTCGCCCGAGCACGAGGTGACGGTCGCCCTGGTCGGCAAGTACGTGGACCTGCCCGACGCCTACCTCTCGGTGACCGAGGCCATCCGGGCCGGTGGCTTCGCCAACCGCGCCCGGGTGCACGTGAAGTGGGTCACCTCCGACGACTGCCGCACCCCGGACGGCGCCCGCGGGCAACTCGGCGACGTCGACGCGGTCTGCATCCCCGGCGGCTTCGGCGAGCGGGGCGTGGAGGGCAAGATCGGCGCCATCCGCTGGGCCCGGGAGAACCGGGTTCCGCTGCTGGGCCTGTGTCTGGGGCTGCAGTGCGTGGTGATCGAGGCGGCCCGCTCCCTGGCCGGGCTGGAGGACGCCGGTTCGACCGAGTTCGACCGGGCCACCGCCCACCCGGTGATCTCCACCATGGAGGAGCAGCTCGACATCGTCGCCGGCGAGGGAGACCTGGGCGGCACGATGCGACTGGGGTTGTACCCCGCCAAGCTGGCCGAGGGGTCGGTGGTCCGGGAGGCGTACGCCGGTGAGCCCTACGTGGAGGAGCGCCACCGCCACCGCTACGAGGTGAACAACGCCTACCGCTCGGAGCTGGAGAAGAAGGCCGGTCTGGTCTTCTCCGGCACCTCGCCCGACAACAAGCTCGTGGAGTTCGTCGAGTACCCGCGCGAAACCCACCCCTATCTGGTGGCCACCCAGGCCCACCC
>NZ_VKHS01000942.1 GCF_014141525.1 Streptomyces calidiresistens | reverse complement strand
CCTCCCGCCCCACCGCCGGTGCGACCGCGGGGCCGAGCGGCACCGAGGAGTCCGCGCCGGTGGAGAGCGTTCCCGGTGGCGACCAGACGGTGCGGGTGCCGCCGCAGCAGTCCGCCCCGGCCGCGCCCGAGCAGGGGCGGGAGAGCGGTTCCCCGGCGCCGGCGCCGGTCCCCGGGGACGGGGGTGCCGCCGGGGGCACCGGCGGCGAGGAATCGTCCGCCGAGGGCGGCCCGGCTCCCGCCCCGCCGGCCGAGGGGGGTGATCGGAGCAGCCTGGGCACCATCGGTGGGCTGCTCGGTTAGGCGGCCTCCTGGGCGGTTGACCCGTCCCGCTCGGCGGGACGGACGGGCCCCGGTCCGGTGACGCGCGACGGCGCGGCCGGGCCGGGGCCCGTCCGTGTGGGCGGGGCGGGGTGCCGGCACCGGACCCTAAAACTTGACGCTTCAAGTAAAAGGTGCTTCCATCTCACTTGACGCATCAAGTTAAGGTGGGAGGCATGGACGCGACGGAACCCCGCTGGTTGACCCCCGAGGAACGAGAGACCTGGCTGGAGTTGGTGGGGCTGTTCATCCGCCTGCCCACCGCCCTCGACGCCCAGTTGCGCCGGGACGCCGGCCTCAGCCACTTCGAGTACCAGGTGCTCGCCGGTCTCTCCGAGGCCCCGGACCGCACCCTGCGGATGAGCGACCTGGCCGTCTTCGCCGACGGCTCGCTCTCCCGCCTCTCCCACGTGGTCAAGCGCCTGGAACAGCGGGGCTGGGTGCGCCGCACCCCCGACCCGTGCAACGGCCGCTACACCCTCGCCGTGCTCACCGACGCCGGCATGGAGAAGGTCGTCGCCACCGCCCCCGGCCACGTGGAGGAGGTGCGCCGGCTCGTCTTCGACCCGCTCACCCCCGCGCGCCGCCGACAGTTGCGGGACATCGGCACCCGGATCAACGCCGCCATCGGCCCGGACGACTGCCCCGCCCACCTGCCCCGTCGTCCCGTGCCGACCGCCGGGAACAACGGGACCCCCGCCACCACCGCCGACCCGGACGGGCCGGCGGAACCCCCGGAAGGAACTTCCCCGTGATCGTCGTCACCGGAGCCGGTGGCTCCCTCGGCCGCCTGACCATCGACGCGCTCCTCGCCCGGGGCGTACCCGCCACCGGGCTCGTCGCCGCCGTCCGTTCCCCGGAGCGCGCGAAGGACCTCGCGGCCCTCGGCGTGGAGGTCCGCGAGGCCGACTACGACCGCCCCGACACCCTGCCCGGCGCCCTCGACGGCGCCCGCCGCGTCCTGTTGGTCTCGGGCAACGAGGTCGGCCGCCGGGAGCCCCAGCACCGCGCCGTCATCGACGCGGCCCTCGCCGCCGGCGTCGAACACCTCGCCTACACGAGCATCCTCCACGCCGACACCACCCCGCTGGCCCTCGCCCCCGAGCACCTGGCCACCGAACGACACCTGCGCGCCTCCGGCCTGCCCTTCACCCTGCTGCGCAACGGCTGGTACACCGAGAACTACGAGCAGATCATCCGTCGGGCCGTGGACGAGGGCGTCATCGCCTCCGCCACCGACGGCGGCCGGATCGCCTCCGCGCCCCGCGCCGACTACGCCGCCGCGGCGGCCGCCGTCCTCACCGCCGGGCATCCGGCCGAGGTGTACGAACTGTCCGGTGACACCGCCTGGAGCATGGCCGACCTCGCCGCCGTGGTGGCCGGGGTCGCGGGCGTGCCGGTGGTGCACCGTTCCCTGCCGCCGGCGGAGTACGAGGCGGCCCTCACCGGCTCGGGCGTTCCCCCGGAGACCGCCCGCATGCTGGTCGGGATGGACGTGGACATCGCCGCCGGTTGGCTCGCCGACACCCCCGGCGACCTCTCCCGCCTCCTGGGCCGCCCCACCAC
>NZ_VKHS01000941.1 GCF_014141525.1 Streptomyces calidiresistens | reverse complement strand
CTCCCACGCCTCCCCGACAACGCGTCCGCCCCACCGGTGGAACCGGTGGGGCGGGTCCGGGTCGGTGCGGCGGAACCGGGGCGGCCGTTCGACGCCCCGGCGTCGGGGCATCGGGCGGTCGTCCCGGTCTCAGATGCCGAGGATCAGCTTCGCGGTGCTGAAGTAGATGACCAGGCCGGTGGCGTCCACCAGGGTGGTGACCATCGGCGCGGAGACCACGGCCGGGTCGATCCGGGCCTTCTTGGCCAGCAGGGGCATCGTGCCGCCGACCGTGGCGGCCCAGGCGCAGATGATCACCAGGGTCACCGCCACCACCGCGGCGATGTCCAGGCCGACGAAGGCCGCGCCCACCGAGAAGCCGATGACCGCGAGCATGATGCCCAGCAACAGCCCCGTGCGGCACTCGCGCCAGATCACCTTCAGCAGGTCGGAGGTGCGCACCTCGCCGACGGCCAGGGCACGGACGGCGGCCGTGGCCGCCTGGGCGCCGGCGTTCCCGCCGGTGCCGATGAGCAGCGGGATGAACAGGGCCAGCTGGGTGACCGTCTCCAGCTCGCCCTCGAACGCCTGCGTGACCGAGACGGTGAGCGTCGCCGCGACCAGCAGCAGCGTCAGCCACATCGCCCGGGCGCGGGAGAGCTGGAAGACGCTCGCCGACATGTAGTGCCGCTCCAGCGGCTCGGCGCCGGACTGCCGGGCCACGTCCTCGGTGTCGGCGGCCTCGATGACCTCCACCGCGTCGTCGATGGTCAGCAGGCCGACCAGGCGGTCCTCGCTGTCCACGACGGGGAGGTTGAGCACGTTGGTCTCCCGCATCAGGCGGGCGGCCTGCTCGGCGGGGTCGGTGGCGCGGGCGCGCTGCGGCTCGGTCTCCACCAGCTGCGCGACCTGGGCGTTGGGGTCGCCCAGCACCAGTTCCCGCAGCTCGACGATCCCGGTCAGCCGGCGACCGGTGTCCACCACGGGGAGGGTGTAGATGGTCTCGGCGCCGGCTCCGCGCCGCCGGACGACCTCCAGGGCCTCGGCGACGGTGAGGTTCTGCTGGAGGGCGACGGTCTCCGGGGTCATGTACCGGCCGACGGATCCCTCGGGGTAGCCCAGCAGGGCGGCGGTCATCTGCCGCTCGTGGGCGCTGAGGCCGGCCAGGACCCGGCGGGCCACCTTGGCGGGGACCTCGCCGAGCATCCGGGCCCGGTCGTCGGGGTCCATGCCCTCGACGAGGTCGCGGAAGGGCTGGTCGCGCAGGCCCTCGAGGATCTGCTGCTGGTCCACCGGGTCCAGTTCCTCGAAGACCTCCAGGGCCCGGTCCTTGTCCAGGAGCCGGAAGGAGACCACCGAGTTCACGGCGTCCATGCGGGCCAGTTCGTCGGCGATCGAGTAGGCGGGCTGGGTCTCCAGCCACTCCATGGCGCCGGCGAGGTCGTGCTCGTCGAGCAGGGTGGGGAGGTGCGTCATGACGGGGTTCTCCCGGTGCGGATCGGTCGGTCACGGGCGTCCGGGGGAGCGCACACGCCGACCGCCCCCCGGGCCGACGACCCGATCAGGAGGTCGGACGGGGGTGGCGGGCGCGGCGCCCGGCATGACTGGGAGGTTCGCTGCGCATGTCAGCCTCACCTCCAGGGGTTCACCACCGTCGAATCCGTCATTCAGGCTACAGCCCCCGGGGGCGCCCTCCGCACCGAACTCCGGCGTATCGGACGGGAAAGAGACGTGAATCCTGTCATGTGCACCGATCGGGCGGGTCCGGCGCGGGCGCCGGCGGACCGAATCCGCTGCCCCGCGCCCGGGCGTGTCGTCCCCGCCGGCCGGGGCGCCGGGACGCGGGAGGTGACCGCGGGGGATCGTCATCCACCCCGCACGGCCCCGAAACCACCCCGAACGACCCC
>NZ_VKHS01000940.1 GCF_014141525.1 Streptomyces calidiresistens | reverse complement strand
GGGAACCGCCCGGGGGGGGGGCGGATGCACGGCCCGGTGCATGCACGGATCGGTGTATGCACGGATTGGTGTATGCACGGATTGGTGTACTCTTGGACACGACCGATTGGTGACCGGTACGCCCCCGGATGTGCTCCGGAGGCGCGTCGAGGTCGCCGATCCACAAGTGGAGGCTCCGTCTCCCACCTGACATCGACCCCCGGTCGGCAGGTCTGAAGGTCTTGTCGCGCCCCGTGGCCAGCCACGGCGGTGCTCCGGTCTTCGAGGAGCTTCCGCCTGTGCCCGCCCGGGGCGTTCGCGTGTCCGTGGCGGAGGGCGCACCCCATCATGTTCGAGGCACTGCCGTCCGCCAGGCGGCTGTGCGGCGCAACCGAGGAGGCCCCATCAGCGCCGAGCCCCGCATCAACGACCGGATTCGCGTCCCCGAGGTGCGACTCGTCGGTCCCAGTGGCGAGCAGGTCGGCATCGTGCCGCTTGCCAAGGCCCTGGAGCTTGCCCAGGAGTACGACCTGGATCTCGTCGAGGTCGCGGCCAACGCCCGACCCCCCGTGTGCAAGCTCATGGACTACGGGAAGTTCAAGTACGAGTCGGCCATGAAGGCCCGTGAGGCGCGCAAGAACCAGGCGCACACGGTCATCAAGGAGATGAAGCTCCGGCCGAAGATCGACCCGCACGACTACGACACCAAGAAGGGTCACGTCGTCCGGTTCCTCAAGCAGGGTGACAAGGTCAAGATCACGATCATGTTCCGGGGACGCGAGCAGTCCCGGCCCGAACTGGGCTACCGCCTGCTCCAGCGTCTGGCCGAGGATGTCCAGGAACTGGGCTTCGTCGAGTCCAACCCCAAGCAGGACGGCCGCAACATGATCATGGTTCTCGGTCCGCACAAGAAGAAGACCGAGGCCATGGCCGAAGCCCGGCAGGCGCAGGCCGCCCGCAAGGCGGAGCGCCAGCAGGGGGAGTCCCGCAGCTGAGGGGCCGTGCGGCACCCCGCTCGGACAGCAAGCGAAAGTCGGCACCCTCCGGAACGACCCCCGGGTCGAACCGGAGGCGTGCCATGGACGAGGAGAGAACGGCGACATGCCGAAGAACAAGACGCACAGCGGTGCCGGTAAGCGCTTCAAGATCACCGGCTCCGGCAAGGTGATGCGCCAGCGCGCCGGCCGCCGTCACTACCTGGAGCACAAGCCGTCCACCCTGACCCGCCGTCTGGCCGGCACCACGGAGACCGCTCCGGCCGACGCCAAGCGGATCAAGAAGCTGCTCGGCAAGTGACCGCCTCCCGCCCGACCGGACACCGGTGACCGGGCGGGGCGACGACAACCGGGTCCTCATCCGTTCCCGGGCCGTGCGCACGTCCACGGCCCCCCTACAAGGAGTTCACCAGTGGCACGCGTGAAGCGGGCGCTCAACGCCCACAAGAAGCGTCGGGCGATCCTCGAGCAGGCCAGCGGTTACCGCGGTCAGCGGTCCCGCCTGTACCGCAAGGCGAAGGAGCAGGTCACCCACTCCCTCGTCTACAACTACAACGACCGCAAGAAGCGCAAGGGCGACTTCCGGCAGCTGTGGATCCAGCGGATCAACGCCGCCGCCCGCGCCAACGGCATGACCTACAACCGCTTCATCCAGGGCCTGAAGGCCGCCGAGGTGGAGATCGACCGCAAGATGCTCGCCGAGCTCGCGGTCAACGACCCCAACGCCTTCGGCACCCTCGTCGAGGTGGCCCGCGGCGCGCTGCCGGCCGACGTGAACGCCCCGAAGGCCGCCTGAGCACCGGGATCGTCCACCCCGCCCCCGCGCCGGGGCATCCGCCGGACCCGCGGGCCCTGCCCGCGGGTCCGGCGTGTGTCCGGCCCCCGCCGGTCCCCCCGGTTTCCCCGTCCGGTGG
>NZ_VKHS01000094.1 GCF_014141525.1 Streptomyces calidiresistens | reverse complement strand
GGGGGCAGGCGGGTCCCGGGGGCCAGGGCGCCGTCGCGCACCGCGCGGACGACGGCGTGCGCGAGACCACGCGCGCCGGGGTGGTCCAGTCGCTCCTCGATGGCGGAGAGGACGGGGAACGACGGGCCGGACGGCACGGACGGCACGGACGGCACGGACGGGCGGGATGACGCGGACGGCCGGGCCGGGGCGGACTGCCCCGCACCGCGATCGGGGCCCGACGGAGCCGGGCGTCCCCGCGCGGGTGAAGCCTCCACGGCACACCTCCTCCGCGACTCCCCGGTGCCTCCCCGGTCTCCGGGGTGCCTCCGGGACCGGCCGTGCCGGTGGGTGGTGCGTCGGGCCGGCGCGGACCCCGATCGTGACACACCGGGCAACCCGGCCGGGGGCCACTCCCCGACCGACATGCGGAAACGGGCGCTCCCCGGAGCGGCACGGCCCCTCTTCCCGTACGCCCGGGGGAGGTTGATAGGTTCATGCGACGAACACGACGAGTGATCGATCGGCAACCGAATCGACACCCCGGCGCAGGGCCCGCGCGTGCCGACACGCGGCGACGCACGGACGGACGTGGGCCGCCGCAGGGCCGCCGGGGCCGACACGAAGGGGCGGGAGACATGCGCACGGGGACACGGAGGACGGGCGTCCGGCGGGGCCGCCGCACACGCGTCGCGGGGACCGCCCTGCTGGGCGTCGCCCTGCTCGCCGCCTGCTCCGGCGGCGGGGAGGACGCGGCCGGAGCAGGCGGCGACGACGCGAGCGGCGCCGAAACGGTGGTGGTGGAGGAGGAGCCGGAGGCTCCCCCGGCCTTCGCCGCGGAGCCCGCCGCGATCCTCACCGAGGAGGCGTTCACCCCACCGATGCCGGCCGCCGTCCTCGGCGACGCCGTCTTCCTCGCCGACCACACCGGTCTGACCCGCTTCGACGCCGAGGGCACGGAGACCGGCCGCGCCGAACCCGAGCACCCCGTCATCCAGGTCCCCGACACCATCCCCGAGGACTCCCTGGACCAGGCACAGGCCGGTGTGCGCTCCGTTCAGACCCCCCTCGCGGGCGAGGTGGACGGCACGCCGGTCGTCTTCTCCGGCTTCCCCGTCCAACTCCCCGCCGGCGAGGGCCTGGAGATCATCGCCGCCGACGCCGGGACCGGCGAGCGGGTCTGGAACGCCGCCTTCGTCCCGGAGGAGTGGGGCGCCGCCCCGCCCCGGGTCTCGGCCTCCACCTCGCTGCTCGGATACCACGACGACCTGCTGATCCTGCAGATCGTCAAGGACCGGATGATGAGCAGCACCTACGCGATCTCGGTGCCGGACGCGGCGGTCGCCTGGAGCGACACCGACGCGCACTTCTCCCTCGCCGTGCACGAGGACGTGATCATCGCCCGCGAGATCGTGGACGGCGGACTGATGGGCCCGCTGGCCGGCCTCTCCCCGGTCGACGGGTCGGTGGTGTGGCGCAGGGCCGACGACGAGACCAACGGCGGGGCGGGCTTCGGCCCCGTGCTGCGCGTCGGTCTGCCCGACGGCCTGAAGTCCGCGCTGGTCTCCACCGCCGACGGCTCCCTGCTCGCCACCGACGAGGACGGCCTGCCGACGGGCTCACCGCACTGCGTGCACGACCCGACCACCGACATCGTGGTGTGCGGCGCCGACTCCGGTGCCGTGGCCGTGGACGCCGACGGGGCGGTGCTGTGGAGCCTGTCCCGCGACGACGACGGATGGAGCGGCGTGCCCACCGGCACCGACGAGGGCATCGTCTTCGTCGACCGGGGCGAGGACGCGCCGCCCGTCGCCGTGAACGCCGCCGACGGCGAGGTGGTGAACGAGGACAGCGGCGTCGCCCCGGCCCTCTTCGGCTCCGGCTTCGGCGTGGTGCGGGAGGGGCCCGTCCTCACCCTGCACCCCCGCGCGGACTGACCCCACCCGGCGAACGGCCCCCGCCGCCCGCCTCTACACCGCCCCGACACCCCGGCCCGAAGTCCTCACCCGGCCGGGGCGTCGGCACGCTCCGGGAACGGGGCTACCGTGCGGCGCTGCGGGCCAGCCGATGGATTTCGGTGGCGACCGTCTCCCAGGAGCTCTCGGGCAGTTCGTGGCCGACCCCCGGCAGGAGCACCAGGCGCGAGCCCGGGATCCGGGAGGCGATCTCCCGCGCCGCACCGGGCTTGATGAGGGGGTCGTCCGCCCCGTGCAGCACCAGCGTGGGCCGGGTGATGTCGTCGATCGGCGGGCCGTGCCACCGGGCGCCGATCTGTCGGCTCTGGGCCTCCCGATCCCGCATACCGCTGTCGGGGTTGCGTTCGGCAGCCTCCCGCGCGGCCGTCTCGTCGAAGGGGCGGTTCGGCGAGGCGAGGAGACGGGAGACGGCGAGGCCGGCCGCCACCGACCCCTCCGGGGTGTCCGGGAACCTCAGACGGGCGAACTTCGCCAGGGTCCGCAGCCGGATGTGACGCACGGCCCGCAGACCGGAGGCGTCCCCCGGAACGGCGGCCACGGTGATCAGCGTTCGTACGCGGTCCGGGTGCCGGAGCGCCACCCGCTGCGCGATGGCCCCGCCGAGGGAGACGCCCATCAGGTGCGCCGACGCCCACCCCAGGGCGTCCATCACGGCTACGGCGTCGTCGGCCATGTCCTCGGCCGTGTACGCCTCGCTGCGCCCGGCCATCAGGGCGGAGAGGGGGTTGCGGGTGGCGGTCGGCGGCAGGTGGGTCGACTCCCCGCCGTCGCGCTGGTCGTATCGGGCCACCGCGAAGCCGCGCGCGGCCAGCATCCGGCACAGGCCGTCCGGGATCCACCGCCGGTTGGCACCGAGGCCGGTGGCCAGCAGCAGCGGCTCGCCGTCGGCTCCCTCGGTCAGCGAGTCGAAGGCGAGCCGCACCGGGCCGTTCTCGGCCCGGCGAACCGGGCTCCACAAGCAGGTGGGGGACGGGGACACGGGAACCTCCCAAAACTGCGATCAGTGTTCGCGGTTTCTAGGATAGGGGAAACGCCACGGGAGCGGAGGGGCAGGTGAGGCAGTGGGCGACGAACCCTCGGTCGTGTGGACACGCCCCGAACGCGGAACCCGTGGTCCGGCGGCCGCGCACAGCCGCCGGGAGTTGACCGTCGCCGCCATCCAGCTCGCCGACCGGGACGGCCTGTCGGCGGTGTCGATGCGTCGGGTGGCCGGCGCCCTCGGCACCGGTCCGGCGTCCCTGTACCGCTATGTCTCCGGCCGCGACGACCTGCTCGACCTGATGGCGGACGCGGCGACCGGGGAGATCGACCTCGACGTCCCGCTCCGCGGCGACCCCGTCGCGGACCTCGTCGCCCTGGCGAACAGGACCAGGGCCGTTCACGTGCGGCACCCCTGGCTGTCCGACATCCCGCCGGAAGCCCTCCGACTCGGCCCCCGCGGCCTGGACTACCTGGAATACGCGCTGCGGGCGCTGGCGGACGTCCGGCTACCGGGCGGAACCAAGCTGGAGATCGTCGCCCTGATGAACGCCCTGGTCGCCCAGTTCGCCCGGGTGGAACTCCGGAGCGAGGACGCGGGCTCCGACCGTCGAGCGGCACAGGCCGCCCACCTCGGCGAGACGGTCGCCCGGGGCGGGCACCCGCACCTCGCGGCCGCCATGGCCGACGCGACCGCGCCGAATCCGCCGGAGGACCCCGGGGCACTGTTCGAGCGAACGATGCACCGGGTGCTCACCGGTCTCGTCACCCTCCCGAGCCCCTGACCGGCACCCCGACCACGACCCCGGCCACCCCGGCCCTCACCCGGCCGGGGCGTCGGCGCGCTCCGGGTTCGTCCGGGCGGCGATCACGGCGGTGAGCGTCTCCCGCTCCCCGGCCGGGAGACGCCGCTCGGCAAGGAGCATCCGCAACACGATGGTGAGGCGTTCACCGTCCCCCGGGATGCGCGGATCGCCGCGCAGGGCCGGCAGCACCAGGGCGAGCGCGTCGAGGTCGGCGCGGGCGCACCAGGCTGCGACCAGGGCGTTCAGTTGTTCCTCCGCCGGGGTGTTCGCCGGCCCGGGGTCGGTCTCCCGCAGCCCCCTGGCCACGCACAACCGCAGCCAGTCGGCGTACGGCCCCGGCGGGAGGTCCGCCAGGCGATCGGCCGCCGCCGCGAAGTAGGGTCCGGCCTCCCCGGACCTGCCGAGTTCCAACAGCGCGCGGCCGATCGAGCCGTGCAGGGAGGCGTGAAAGCCGCGCACCCGGTCGTCCCCCACCCGTTCGGCCAGGCGCAGACACTCACGGTTCCAGTGCAGGGTCTCCTCCGGACCGGGTTGGTGCCGGGCGAGGTAGTGGGCGGCGACGCACGCCTCCCAGTCGTCGGAGGCGGCATCCCACGCACGCCGGAACAACTCGCGGGCCTCCTCCTCCCGCCCCTCGGCCTCGGCGGTCATGCCCTCGCCGCACAGGCGGACGACGGGGTTGTTCGGATCCATGCTTCGGCTCCCGGTGAACTCGTGGAAGGACTCGGGGTGACGGAAAGGTGGTGACGGGCACTCACCGGACGGGCCGGCCATCGCCGGGGAGGGCTACGGGCATGACCAGCGTGGTGAAGCCGCCCTGGTCGGCGGAGCGCACGACGACCGGGGAGCGCTCGTCCACCACCTCCAGCAGCACGTCCGGGCCGATCCCGGCCTCCAGCGCACGGGCGAGCACGGTGGGGTCGAAGCCGATCCGCAGCCGGCCCTCCCCGCGCCACACGGCGGGAAGATGAACGGGTTCCGCCTCTCCGGGCCCATCGACCGCCGCGACGGCGACGGTGTCGCGGCCGGGCGTCAGGACAACCCCGGGGGCGCCCTCCCGGTCGCGCAGAGCGACGAGCAGCGCCGGGCGGTCGGTGACGACGCGGTGCCGGGGCGGGCCGATCCCGTCGAGCACCATCCGGTGGTCGGGGTACTCCCCCTCGCCCACCGGCAGGCGCGTCGTCCCCGGCACGCCCCGGACGAGCACTCCGTCGCGATCGGAGGCGGGGAGCACCAGCTCCACGGTGTCGGTTCGCACCGCGCCGGTGGCCAGTTCCACCAGGGCGTCCGCCGGCACCGGGACCGCCCGCCGGGGCCCGGAGAGCCCCCGGGGGACGAGGGACCTCACCGCCAGGCGGTACCGGTCGGTGGCGACGAACCGTACCTCGCCGGCCTCACCGTTCCGATCGTCCCCGACGCCGCCCGCGCCACCGACCTCGATCAGGACGCAGCCGAGCACGGGGTGCTCACCGGTCCGCTCGACCGACGGCACCACCTGCCGCACCGACCCGGCCAGTTCGAGGCCGTCCAGCCGCACCCGCGTGGTTCCGTCGGGGTCGGGCGGGGGCCGGTCGGGGCCGACCGGTTCCGTCCCCCATCCACCGGTGCCACTGCTCCCGGGTCCCGCGCCCGTCACGGCGGCGAGCAGTTCGTCGAGCGCCGCCTCCGCGACGCGCGTCCGCTCCCGCGTCCGCCGGCGATGCCGTTCCAGGACGGCCACCGCCTCCGTGCGGGAGCCGGCCGGCACCACGGTGGCCTCCGCCAGGGGGACGCCCGCCTCGCGCAGTGTCCGCAGCGACCGACCGCGCCGTTCCTGATCGGGGGCGTAGTACCGGTAGCCGGTCAGGGGATCCACGTGCGCGGGTCGCAACACGCGGCAGTCGTCGTAGAAGCGCAGGGCGCTCGGCGTCAGCCCGACGCGGCGGGCGAAGGCACCGATCCCCAGCAGGTCCGTGTGGCCGTCCATGGTTCCGATCGTGACCCTTCGACCAACCCGAAGGTCAACCGGAGCCCGCCGGGAGTTCACGGCCAGGTCTGCTCGATCCCATCCGCCCGCACCGCGTACGCCGCCGGGCCACCTTTCTCAAGCGCCTCAAGAATGAGGGGACGACACGAATCAAAACGATCGATTATCACCGTGGACCGCAACTGCTGATTGTCGAGATAGAAGAGAACACCGGAATGTTCACGCAAGGGACCGCATTCACGATCCCTTCCTCTGATACGACCGTCTTTCGAGAGGTACCCATCCACGCCGGAGACCGAGAGAGATCCACTCCTCATCCGGCACATCCTGACCATCGTCCGCATAAACATCACCGATCCGATGGACCACCCACCCCCGGGCCCTCAACTCCTCCGAGACCCGCCGCCCGAGATTGCGGTCGAGGAAGAACTCAGGCGGCAAGACGCACCACGGCCCGGCACAACAGGTCCACCTGCTCCGGCGTCATGTCGTACTCGTATGCGATCTCCTCGACGCTCTCCCCCGCCTCCCAGAGGTCGGCCACGGCCGTCACGGGCACCCGGTTCGACTCGATCACCGGGCGCCCGTGCCCGAAGCGCGGATCGAGGATCACCGGCACCTCCGCCGGATACTGCCGAAGCCGGATCCCCGAGGGGAACTCGTCGCCCGCCTCCCAGGAGAGGTATCGCAGGTGATCCGCGACCACTTCCCGGATGGCGCCCTGCCCGTCCCGAGCCCGCCGCAGGTCCCCCAAGCCGTGCTCGATGAAGATGTCCACCCCGTCGGTGGCGATGCGCCGGGACACCAACCCGTACGGGGTGTGGAAAGCGGCTCGTACCGCCGAGGCCGCCTCGCGGATCTCGCTCATCCTCAGGCCGAGATCCCGCAATGAGCGGAGTACGTACGCCTCGGCGACACCCACGAAGGGAATCGTGGGCTGCTTGGCTCGCTCGGCCTCCACCTCGTGTACAAGGGGGGCACCGGCTGCCTCCCCCCTGAGCCAACTGTTCAGGGTCGAACACGGGATCTGAAGGTGAGAAGCGGTCTCCGACCGGGTCAGGAAAGCCTCCTCGAATCTGTCCGTCATGCCATGCCTCCTTTCGGCTTCACGAATATCACCCCCACCAGTAAAGAAGTGTGGCACACGAGACCGACACGCACGTCACCCTGCCGTGGAAATCACCTCTCCTGCTGCCGAGAATAAGGAATCAGCGTACCGAATCACACTCGAAAGAGTGACGGAAAAGACGGCCGGGCGCCCGACCGTGCCGCCGGGCGTCGACCGCCGACGCCCCGTCGCTCAGCGGGCGGCGGGCTCCTTCGTCCGGTTCCCGGGCCGGGCAGGCACGGCCCGGGGTGCCCCGCGCCCCCGGCGGGGACGGCCGCGCAGCCGGCGCGTCCGCCACGGGGTGGCCCACAGGGCGAGGACCGCCCCGGTGAGGCTCACGGCGGCCAGGGCCCAGCACCCCGCCGCCGTGTGCGGCTGCCACAGCCAGTTCCACCAGCGCACCTCCCCCGCCGCGTCCCAGCCGAGGTAGGTGAGGGGGAAGATCGTCGCCAACGGCAGGACCCACGCCCGTGACCACCCCCCGAGCAGCCGGGCGGAGACCACCGCCAGGCTCAGCCAGATCAGCTGGGCCCGCAGCAGCGAGGCCGCCGACTCCGGGGACCGGACCAGCGCCTCGCCCACCCCGACGAGGACCGCACCGGCCGACGCG
Source organism: Streptomyces calidiresistens (assembly GCF_014141525.1). Classification (GTDB taxonomy): domain Bacteria; phylum Actinomycetota; class Actinomycetes; order Streptomycetales; family Streptomycetaceae; genus Streptomyces; species Streptomyces calidiresistens. The sequence goes on along the minus strand of NZ_VKHS01000094.1, from coordinate 3,643 downwards.
AGAACGGCCAACAGCGTCAACTCCACCCGGCGTGCCCGGGGTCCGGCGCCGGCCTCCCAGTCGGCCATGGGGCTGCGCATCGGCACCGCGACCAGGATCGCGCCGGCCAACACCACGATCATCCGCAGCTGCACCGTCGAGTCCCCACCGGTCGCGACGGGCACCGGCATGGCGACCCCGCCCAGCCACACCAGGGCCGCGAGCAGTCCCGCCGCGCCGAGGGCCACGCCCGTCGGGTGACACAGCCGCAGGCGGCTCCGCAGGTCAGGCACAGCGGGTCTCCCGGATCGTCGCGAGGCGTTCCCCGGCCCAGGCCGCCTGTACCTCCTCGGGTTCGGCGACGATCGCGTGGACGGTCTTCTCGTCCACCCCCGGCGGGCCACCGTGCACGGTGGGCGGCTTCCCCCCGCCCGCGATGCGCGCGGTCAGCCAGGAGATCAGCTCCATGTCCGCCGCCCACCGTTTCTCGTCCTCGTCGAAGGTGACCGCGTCGCAGTAGGGCGGGGTGGACATCTCCTGCACCCTGATCGCCAGCGAGGTGGCGACCTCCCACATCTCGCCCTCGCGGATGTGGAAGCCCGAGCCCATCGTGGTCTCCCCCCGCAGGCCGGTCTCGTGGAAGGCGGCCGGCGAGGTGAAGAGATCGGCGGGAAGGGCTGCCACCCGCCGGCTCATCAGCTCGGCTTCCTCCAGGTACTTGCGGCTCTCCGGCCACAGGCACACCCGGGGTTCGTGTGAGGTGCACAGCGGTTCGTCGGGAACGCCGCGCTGCTGGAGGACCGGACCCGCCGTCGCGAAGCCCACCACCGACACCGCGAGGAATCCGCAGGCGGCGAGTGCCGTGGCGGGGACGCCGGGCCACCCGGGCCGCCCCGGGGTCGAGCGCAGCCGCCGCCCGACCGCCACGGCGACGAGCACCACCGCGAGCGCCAGAGCACTCCTGGCCAGCATCGGGCCGGCTGCCGTGACCACGTCGGGATAGCCGGAGACGACCATGAGGCCGAGCCCCCACTCCGCGCCCTGCGGTACGAACCCGAAGAAGGAGAAGAGGACGAACAGGACGAGCGCCGTGCCCAAGGGGGCGGCCACCAGCGAGGTGCCGGCCCTGCCCACGGCGTGCCCCACGCCGGTGCACAGCACGATCACGACGAGACCGAGCAGCACGTACCCGGGCCAGAAGAAGTGGGTTCCACCCCCGGGGAGGGTCACCGCCACGGCGGCGATCACGCCGACCCCGTAGGCCGTCACCCCGTAGGCGAGGGTGATGCCGAGGTGGACGCACTCCATCACCGGGGCGGGGCGCGCTGCGGCGTCCATCCACCCGCCGGCGTTCTCCCGGCGGCGCCGGGCCGCCGTCCACGCCGCCAGGGCCGCCATCGCCGGGCCCAGGTAGAAGGCCGGCACCTGCGCGGCCGCGCTGGTCTGCGACCAGACACCGATCCAGTGATCGGACCGACCGAAGAGCGCGAAGAGGTCGATCGCCACCAGGACGGGCCAGGCCCACCGCAGGGGCGAGTGACGCAGTTCCGCGAGGAGGATCCGCCCCGTCACGCCGTCGCCCCCGTCGCCGTCGTTCCCATCGCCCCCGGCGCCGCACCGAGGACGGCCATGTAGCCGCGCTCCAACTCGGTGTCGCCGGGGGCTTCCGGCACGGCACGCTCGGCCAGTTCCGCGGGAGTGCCCGTGAAGCGGACGCTCCCGCCGTCGAGGACGAGCACCCGCTCGCAGACGGCGGCCACGTCCTCCACGAGATGGGTGCTGAGCACGACGGCCGAGCCGTCGAGGGAACGCACCAGTTCCCGGAACTCCAGCCGTTGGGCCGGGTCCAGGCCGACGGTGGGCTCGTCCAGCAGCACCAGGGCCGGGGAGCCCACCACGGCGGCGGCGATCCCCGCCCGGCGGATCATCCCGCCGGAGAGCGTCCTCATCCGCACCCCGGACCGCTCGGCGAGACCGACCCGCCGCAGGGCGGTGCGTGTCGCCTCCGCGATCCGCGCCGAGGGCACCTCCCGGAGCCAGGCGCAGTACCGCACGAAGTCGTGGACGGAGTAGTGCCCGAAGTAACCGAAGTCCTGCGGGAGGTAGCCGATCTCCCGGCGCGCGGCCCGCGCCGTGCGCTCGGAGCGCACGTGCTCGCCGAGCACGTGCACCTCCCCCTCCAGGGGAGGGGTCACCGTGGCCAGCGTGCGCAGGAGCGTGCTCTTTCCCGCGCCGTTGGGCCCCAGGAGACCGGTGATGCCCGGCCCCAACTCCAGGTCGAGCCCGGAGATCACCGGGTCCCTGCCGTACCCCTGCGTCAGACCCGAGACCCGAACAACCGACCGCACAACCACACCCCCACGGGAAATGGGCCGTGCGCTCCCGAGGGAGCGCACGGCCCGGAAACCTCTGGAACAACGTCACCCCGGCCGGTTCACCGCCGGCCGGATCGGGACCGGTATCAGTACCGGAACGCCAGGTCGGAGGATCTGATCGACCAGGCGCACTCCAACCTGCCCCAGGGATCGACCGTGGAGCCCTTGGCGATCCGGTGCCACCCGGAGGCCCTGTTGTAGTCGATCCCACCGCAGTGGGCCTCGTTCCGGTAGTCACCGGTCACCGAGGTGTTGACGCAGTGGGCGGCCGTCCCGGTGCTGCCCCAGGTGGACCAGCAGTTGTTGAGCCGGGCACTCGAACCGGCCGCCTGCGCCGCCGGGACGGACCCGAGCAGCACGACGGCGCCGAGCAGCAACGCCGCGACACCGCCGGGGATCATGGACTTCTTCGCCATGGACCTACCTCTCCTCGGAGCAGGGTGGTGTGGCGGGAAATGTGGTGGGAAACGCAGTGGGAAACGCGATGGGAGACCTGCTGGAAAAGGAGCATCGAGGTGGGCGGGTCGAAGCCCCGGTGATCTTCCGTGGACGCGGCTCATCGTGCCCGTCACGGCGGGTGGCGACAAGCGCCATTACCGGCCGGCCCCGGCCGGGCATATGACCCGACCCGTTCACCCGGGTGGACGACGCCGGGCGGTGAGGAGAGGGGGACCCCACCCCGTCCGGACGGGGTGGGGTCCCCCGCCGTGCATCCGGATGGGTGAGACGGGAACCGGCCCGGAAACGGCCGGAATCACTCTCCGTCCACCCCCCGAACGACCGTTCCCCCTCGGTCTCCCCTCTCCCGTTCGGTCACCCGCCGAGCAGGTGGGCGTTGGCGGCGCGGACCAGGGGGGCGAGGTGCGGCAGCTCGATCACCTCGACGCCGGCGCCGCGCAGGATCTCGGCACCCTCGCAGTCCACGAAGAGCGACGGCTCGCGCCAGGCGAAGACCACCCGGGGAACGCGGGCGGCGAGGATCAGCCGGGTGCAGGACAGCGGACGGGACGCCCGCCGACTGCACGGCTCCAGCGAGCTGTACACCGTGGCCCGGGTCAGCCGCTCGTCCCCCGGCGGCAGCTTGGCGAGGGCGGCCTCCTCGGCGTGCACGCGCGGGTCGGTCTCCCGCGACCAACCGGTGGCCAACACCTCGCCGTCCTCCCCCGTGATCACCGCGCCGACCGAGAAGGCGGTGGTGGACGGCGGACACCGCCGGGCCAGCTCCACCGCCTCGCGCAGCCGGCGTTCGTCGGTTGAAGCGGTGGCGGGATGGGGGATGACGGCGGGGT
>NZ_VKHS01000939.1 GCF_014141525.1 Streptomyces calidiresistens | reverse complement strand
GTCCCCGTGACCCCGCGTTCCCCCGCCTCGTCCTGGACGCCTGGGGACGGGCGTGCGCGATGTGCGGGTACGACGGTCGCCTGGCCGGGATATCGGTGGGCCTGGAGGCGGCGCACATCCATTGGCACAGTCAGCACGGCCCGGACCGGAAGGACAACGGCCTGGCGCTGTGCGTCCTGCACCACCGTCTCTTCGACCACGGGGTGCTGGGGCTGACCACCGGTGCCGAACCCCGGATCCGCATCTCCCCGTTGTACGACGCGCGGACACCCGCCGGGTTGGCCGTGCGAGGGCTGGACGGCGCCCCGCTGCGGCGGCCGGAGGACCCGGGGGCGCGGCCGGCGGTGGAGTACCTGGCCTGGCACGACCGCGAGGTGTTCCGGCACGCCCCCGCCGCCGTGTGAACCGGGACGCGCCCGCCGCTCCGTCGCCGGGCGACGGAGCGGCGGGCGCGTTGCGGGCGGGTCACCAGCGGTCGTGCACCTGCGGCCGGATCCGCCGGTCGTACAGCTCCCGCACGGCCTCCAGCGTGGTGTCCGGCAGCGGCGGGAGGTCGGCCGCCGCCGCGTTGGCGCGGGCCTGTTCCGGGGAGCGCGCGCCGGGGATGACGGTGGTCACGCCGGGCTGTTGGACGATCCAGCGCAGCGCCGTCTGCGCCGGGGTGGCACCCTCCGGGGCGAGGGCGGCGAACTCGCGTGCCGCCTCCACGCCGGTGGCGAAGTCCACGCCGGAGAAGGTCTCCCCGCGGTCGAAGGCCTGTCCCTCCCGGTTGTAGGTGCGGTGGTCGTCGGCGGAGAAGGTGGTGTCGGCGGTGTACCGGCCGGACAGCAGCCCCGAGGCCAGCGGCACCCGGGCGATGATCCCGACCCCGGCCTTTTCGGCGGCGGGCAGCACCCGCTCCAGCGGCTTGAGGCGGAAGGGGTTGAGGATGATCTGCACCGAGGTGGTGCCGGGGCGCGCGATGGCGGTCAGTGCCTCCTCGCAGGTCTCCACGCTGACGCCGTAGCGGGCGATCCGGCCCTCCTCGACGAGGGTGTCGAGGGCGTCGAAGACCTCGTCGGAGGAGTACACGGCGGTGGGCGGGCAGTGGAGCTGCACCAGGTCGATGGTGTCCACGCCGAGGTTGGCGCGCGAACGGTCGTTCCAGGAACGGAAGTTGTCGATGTTGTAGTGCTCGGGGAGCTGCTCGACGCGGCGGCCCGTCTTGGTCGCCACCATGACCTCGACACCCGGGTTCTCCCGACGCCAGGCGGCGATCAGTCGCTCGCTGCGGCCGTCCCCGTACACGTCGGCGGTGTCCAGGAAGGTGACCCCGGCCTCCGCCGCCGCGTCCAGCACGGTCATGGCGTCCTTCTCGCTCACCTCGCCCCAGTCGGCACCCAGTTGCCAGGTGCCGAGTCCGATGACCGATGCCCGCTGTCCCGACCTGCCGAATTCGCGCTGTTCCATGCCGGTCATTCTCGCAGTCGGGGTCTCGCCCGCCGGGCCGCCGGCGTGATTCCGGCGGTTCCGGAACCACCGGCTCCCGGCTGCCGGCCGGCAGCCGGGAGCCGGGAGCCGGTCGCGCGAACAATCCGCTACCGGCCCGTCACCCCGCCGGCCCATGATGGCCCCATGGCTCCCGATTCCCGCCGGTGGTGGACCGAGACGGCCGTCGGCCTCGGCACCACCACGCTCCTCGGCACCACCACGCTCCTCGCCCTCGCGCTCACCTTCCCCGTCGCCGCCGGGAACCCCGGTGGGGGGACGGCCGGTGACGGTACCGCCGTGCTCCTCCCGGCCCTCCTCGGCGGAGTGTGGGCCGCCCACCGGTACCGGCGTCGCCACACCGCCGGCGGAAGGGGGACCGCGTGAGCACCGACCAGGGCTCCCCCACCGGCGGACCTCCCCCGCCTCC
>NZ_VKHS01000938.1 GCF_014141525.1 Streptomyces calidiresistens | reverse complement strand
CCAACCCCCTGGTCGTCACCCCCACCGACCGGATCGGCGCCTACGGCGGCACCTGGCGCTCGGCCGTCACCGGCGGCGCCGACGGTCCCTGGCTGCACCGCACCATCGGCTACGAACCGCTGATGCGCTTCACCCGCGACTGGACCGGCCAGGTCCCCAACGTCGCCGAGTCCATCACCCCCAACGACGACGCCTCCGAGTACGTCATCACGCTGCGCGCCGGCCACCGCTGGTCCGACGGCGAACCGCTGACCACCGCCGACGTGCTCTTCGGTTACGAACACGTCGTCCTCAACCGCGATCTCGTCCAGGGGCACCCGCCCACCCTCGCCCGCGGCGAGGACCCGATGGAACTGGAGATCGTCGACGATCACACCTTCATCGTCCGCTTCACCGGCTCCAACGCCCTCTTCCTCTCCGACATGGCCCGCCAGGTGGACGGCGACCGCCTGGTCGCCTACCCCCGGCACTACCTGGAGCAGTTCCACGGGGACTTCGCCGAGGACGCCGAACGCCGCGCCCGCGAGGCCGGGTTCAACACTTGGCAGGAGCACTTCAACCACCTGGGCAACGACTGGGGCGTCCTGTGGACCAACCCCGACCTGCCCAGCCTCAAGGCCTGGATCTGCGTCGACCCCCTGGACACCGGCACCGTCGCCCGTTTCGAGCGCAACCCCTACTACTTCAAGACCGACCCCGACGGCTCCCAGCTGCCGTACATCGACGAGGTCCGCTACGACGTGGTCCCCGAGGCCGAGACCATGCTGCTGCGGGCCCAGAACGGCGACTTCGACTTCCACAGCCGCCACTTCAATTCCATGGAGAACCGCCCGGTCCTCGCCGAGACGCAGGACCGCGGCGGCTACCGCTTCATCGAGTACGAGTCGACCTACAGCACCGAGATGGTCATCTCGCTCAACCTCAACCACGCCGACGACGCGGTGCGCGAGGTCTATCAGCAGAAGGACTTCCGGGTCGCCCTCTCGCACGCCATCGACCGGCAGGAACTCATCAACGCCGTCTGGCAGCGCCAGGGCGAACCCCACCAGGTCGCCCCCACCCCCGAATCCCGCTTCCGGGACGAGGAGTTCGCCACCCAGTACCTGGAGTACGACCCCGACCTGGCCAACGAGATCCTCGACTCCCTCGGCTACGACGCCCGCGACTCCGACGGATGGCGACTGCGCCCGGACGGGCAGCCCATCTCCATCACCGTGGACGTCGCCGAGGACGCGGTGGTCACCATCTGGGTCCAGGCCATGGAGCAGGTCGCCCGGCACTGGGAGGCCGTCGGCATCCGCACCCTGATCAACCCCATGCCCCGGGAGAACTTCGAGGTCCGCCTCGGCGACAACCGGCACGACGCGAGCGTGTGGACCGGCGACGGCGGGCGCGGCGACGAGGTCACCTACCCCCTGTGGTACCTCCCCCACCCCGTCAACGCCGGCTCCGACTGGGCACGCCACTGGGCCAACTGGTACCGCACCCGCGGCCAGGGAGCCGACGCCGACACCGAGGAGCCGCCGGAGATCCCCCGCCGCCAGATCGAGCTGTACGACGAGATGCTCGCCGAACCGGACGAGCAGCGCCGGGACGACCTCTTCCGGGAGATCCTCGACATCGCCCGGGAGCAGTTCTGGGTGATCGGCACCGTCCGCGTCTCCAGCGGATACGGCATCGTCAGCAACCGCCTGCACAACGTCGGCGGCCCCCTGCCGGACGCCTCCACCTTCAACACCCCCGCGCCGGCCGCCCCCGAGCAGTGGTTCTTCGGCGACCCCGAGTGAGCCGGACCGAACGTGCCGCGGTCCCCCGGACCCACCGGGGCAGGGGGGCCGCGGCACGGCCCCGCACCCGTCCGTCCGCGCCGGCCGCCCCCACCGTGCCGACCCCCACCG
>NZ_VKHS01000937.1 GCF_014141525.1 Streptomyces calidiresistens | reverse complement strand
GTGGTCGGGCGGGACGGCTCCGGTCGGGGACGGAGGGGGGACGTCCCGCCCGACCGGATCAGGGGGCGGCGGTCAGACCGACGGGGCGAATGCCCTTCCCCGGGGTGCGGGGATCGGCCGGGCGGGTGCGGATGGCCAGCACGGTGCAGCCCGTACGGCTGGACATCTGGTGTTCGGTGCCGGGTCCCTCGACCACCAGGTCGCCCTTGACGTAGGAGATGCCGTCGCTGTGGTCCAGGACTCCGTCCAGCACCAGCATCAGCTCGTAGCCGAGGTGCTCGTGGAAGTCCCCGTGCGCTCCGGGCGGGAAGCGCAGCAGGAGCCCCACCGAGTCCTCGTTGCCCGATTCGTCCGGCGCCCAGAGCACGTGGTGCTCGACGCCGATCCTCCCCGGCTCCTCCCAGGCGACCCAGTCGAGTTGGTCCAGTTCGAAGCCGCTGCGAAAGACGTTCGCAATGTAATGGACATCCGGCATTCTCTCGCCTCTCATCGAGCGGTGTTCGACGGGTGTCGATCCACCGGGAAATTTCCGAATTCCCCCGAAAGGCTAGAGGCGTGGGGCGACGGGGGTTCCCCGGGAAGCACGATGGGAGCCATCGGAAAAACCGATGCCCACGAGGAGGGCCGGGGTCGGGAGAGGGGGATACCCCGGTGGGACTTTCCGCACACACGAAGGGGCGGGTGATCCACGGCGGAAATCGCCGTGGATCACCCGCCCCGCGGGTTCGTCGCAATTCTCGTGTCAGGCCACCGAGGAGGAGACCATCGGCGGCCTTCCGATGCGTTTCGCCACCTCGCACACCGCCGCGATCACCGTGCGGGCGGTTTCCCCGCCCGTCCACAGCGCGTGGACGTCGAGGACGACATGGGGGAGGTCCGGGATCACCGGCAGTCCGCTCCCCCCGCCCGCGTGCCGCAGCGTCTCGACGGGCAGCATGGCCATCCCGTAGCCACCGCGCGCCAACTCCAGCGCGCCCCCGACCGACCCCGCCTCGACGACCACGGGGTCGATGCCGTGGAGCGACCTCAACGCGTCGACGCACGTGCGGTGGGAGGGGCAGTCGGGGTCCACCGCGATGACCCGGACCGCGGAATCCCTCCTCCCCCGGAGGTCCGCCGCGACGGCCGGCGTGCCGACCGGCACCACCTCCAGCGGGGGCAGTTCCTCGACCACCACACCGGCGGGCAGCGGCCCCCCGGCCCCGGGATCCCCGTGGACCAGCGCGATGTCCACCTCGTCGCCCCGCACGGCGCCGGCGGCGTCCCGAACGGCCAGCTGTCGGGGGGAGACCGCCACCCCCGGGTACCGGTAACGGCACTCCTTGACCAGCGACCCGACCCGGGATTCCAGGAGGAGCGCGGAGGCCCCGATCCTGGCACGTCCCGTGGGTTGCCCGGACGGGTTCAAGGCGTCGGACATCTCCTCCACTAAGTGGAATATTCGATTCGTGTACTCCTGGAATATCAGCCCGGCCGGGGTGAGGCGGACACCATGGGGTCGACGCTGGATCAACTGCGCACCCACCCGATTTTCCAATGACCGAATGTGCGCGGTGACGCTCGATTGCGCATATCCGAGGCTGCGGGCAGCTCTGGTCAAACTGCCCAACCTGGCCACTTCACGGAAAGATCTCAATTGATAGAGCGAAAGGTTCAACGCCACTGCTCCCCCTGGCCGTCCTGTTCACATCCCGCCCCGACATCGCACGCGTGTACGTTCGGTGACGAGGGTCGTTCGCGGCTCTCCGTCTCTGCCGCGACTTCCCAGACTCGCCCAGCCTAACGGTACAAAGTTTGTATACCCGTTAGGCCTGACGGATCGTGCCACGCGCACATGCCCTCTGGCAACCCGCTCCCGAGGAAGGGACGATCATGACCTTCGGTCCCCCCACACCCCCGCTCC
>NZ_VKHS01000936.1 GCF_014141525.1 Streptomyces calidiresistens | reverse complement strand
GCAGTGTTTCGGTGGTCATGGCGAAGGGGAAACGCCCGGTTACATTCCGAACCCGGAAGCTAAGCCTTTCAGCGCCGATGGTACTGCACGGGGGACCGTGTGGGAGAGTAGGTCGCCGCCGAACAATCTTTGAATGGAGAGGGTCTTTCCTCCCGGTGTGAGCCGGGTGGGGAAGACCCTCTCCTTTTGTGTTTTCCGCCTCCCTGCCGCCCCCGGTTCGGCAGGGAGGCCCGGGCCGCGACGGGACTCACCGGCGCCCCGGGGGCACCGAGTGCCCGTTTCCCCTCGACCCTTGGGTACGGTGGCCCGCATGAGTGGTGAAGCATGGCTGATGTGGGACGAGGGCGTTACCCGCTACGACTTCGGCCCCGGGCATCCGATGGACCCGATCCGTCTGGAGCTGACCATGCGCCTGGTCGAGGAGTTCGGCCTCGACCGTCGGCTCACCGTCGAGAGCGCGCCCGCGGCGGGTGACTCGACCCTGCGGCTGGTTCACCGCCCGGACTACGTCGCGGCCGTCCGGGCCGCCTCCGCGGACCCGATGAAGGCGGACCCCGCCTACGGCCTGGGCACCGAGGACACCCCCGCCTTCGAGGGGATGCACGAGGCCTCCTCCCTGATCGCCGGCCTCTCCGTGGCCGCCGCGGACCGGGTGTGGTCCCGGCCCGACACCCACGCCGTCAACTTCTCCGGCGGCCTGCACCACGCCATGCCCGGGGCCGCCGCCGGCTTCTGCGTCTACAACGACGCCGCGCTCGCCATCGCCCGCCTCCTGGAGCGCGGGGCCCGCCGGGTGGCCTACCTCGATCTGGACGTCCACCACGGGGACGGTGTCCAGGCGGCCTTCTGGGAGGATCCCCGGGTTCTGACGATCTCCCTGCACCAGGACCCCCGTTCCCTCTTCCCCGGAACCGGCTGGGCGGAGGAGAACGGAGAGGGCAACGCCGCCGGTACGGCCGTCAACCTCGCGCTGCCGCCGGGCATCACCGATCACGACTGGTTGCGCGCCCTGCACGGCGTGGTGCCCGAGCTGTTGGCCTCCTTCGGCCCCGAGGTCCTGGTGACGCAGCACGGGGCCGACACCCACATCGAGGACCCGCTGGCCCATCTGGCGCTCACCCTGGACGCGCAGCGCTCCTCGATGGAGTCCTGTCACGCCTGGGCGCACGAGCACGCCGACGGCCGATGGTTGGCGCTGGGCGGTGGTGGCTACGCGGTGGTCGACGTCGTGCCGCGCAGCTGGACGCATCTGACCGCGATCGCCGGGCACGCGCCCATCGAGCTGACGACTCCGGTTCCCGAGAACTGGCGGGGCCTGGTCTACGCGCGGACGATGGGCGCCGGTCCGCACCGGATGACGGACGGGCGGACCCCGTCCTGGCGGCCCTGGGAGGAGGGCTACGATCCGGCGAACCCGGTGGACCGGGCGGTGATGGCCACGCGCCGGGCGATCTACCCCGCGCACGGCCTGCTGGTGTGAGGGCCGCGGCCCCCGGTGGTCCCCGGAGGACCGGCCCGGATGAGCCGGGACTACGGCGGAGTGACCGACGGTGTGGTCGTGGTGCGCGGGTCGACCGGTACCGATGGGGGAATGGAGTGTCGACAAAGCGACTGCTTTTCGGCTACGTCCCCGCCGCGTCCGGGGGGCCGGCGGGACCTCTCCACCCGCCGGGGAAGCGGGTGATGACAGCCCGTCATGGCCGGTGTCGGGCCGTATCGGGGGAAGTCCGGAGCGGTCGCTCGGGGCCGATGGGTGCAAAGAGCACCAATCGGGCCGGTGGCGTGTTCGGGGGAGTCGTGGGCTTTGCGACGCAGGTCAAGGGGTATCGAAGAAGACGGCCCGGTCGTTCCGGAACGGCGCCGGGAAGTCCCGGCCGGGTCGGGGAAGGGCGGAGAAGGCCGGGGG
>NZ_VKHS01000935.1 GCF_014141525.1 Streptomyces calidiresistens | reverse complement strand
CCCCCGGCAGGCGCCCCCGCGTGACCCGCGGGAAGACGTTCCGGTAGGGATCGAGGTCCTCCAGTGAAATCCGCAGGTCGTCGTCGCCTCCCCGGGAGGGAAGGGTGATGAGGTGACGGGGCCACCACAGGGGGGCGTCGGCCGACGCGCGACGGGTCGATGGATTCCCCCGGGGCAGGAGGTCGTCGATTTCCCCCGCTGTGCCGGATGCGGTCCCCTCGTCCCCCGCCGCGATGAACCGATCGAGAACGGCGGGGATCGTTGTCGGATCCCCCCGCGCCCCCTCGGGGAGACGGAGGGCTCCCAGGCCGGGGAGGACGACGAGACCGTTCCGCGGAGGAGGACACACCTCCGGGGGCAGCCGGGCCCGCACGGCCGCCGCGGCGGCGATGCCCACCAGGTGGGACAGGTGCGCCCGGGCGGCGGTGCGGTTCCCCTCCTCTTCCCGGGCGTGCAGGTCCCGGAGCGTCCGATGGGCCCATACACCCGTGTAGGGGTGACGCAAGACCTCCTCGAGCGCCGGTCGCGCCACGGCGTCGACCTCTTCCAGGAGGCGCACCGCGGAAGCGCCCCCGACCTCCCGCCAGGTGAGGGGGAAGCGGTCCGCGGCCCGTCGGGCGATGGCACGCACCTGGAGTCGACGTCGGGTCACGACCCCCCGGCGCAGGACGGCCAGGCCCTCCTCGTCGGGCCGCGCCCGGGCCATCGCGTCGAGGGAACCCGGGGGAAGGGAGAGAGGGGGCAGTGAGGCGATCATCCCGTCGACCTCGTCACGGTGGGAAGGTCACGGGCCAGGCGCTCCCGAATCGACGTGATCAGCATGAACAGGTCGGCGCAGTACACCGACGGATTGTCGAAACCCGTCATCGGGTGATACCGGTGGGCGGGCAGACCTCCTCCGCACACCCTCCCCACGGGACAGCGCCGGCAACTCCCGGCCGGCACCGCCGGGGGGAGGCCCCGGTGCGAGGGGGCGAGCAGGGGGACCACCTGGTCGAAGTCGTGTGTCAGGACATGCGTCCCCGTCGCCACGGCCCCCGGGTACGCGGAGAGCAGGGAGTCCGGTCGTTCGATCGAACCTCCCGTCCCCACCACCAGAAAGCCGGGCGCGGAGAGACCGAGCCCCTCGGAGCTTCCCCTCCCTCCCAGCAACATGGTCATGATGTCCTCGAAGATCCGGACGCGGGTCTCCCGCCGAGGGGCTCCGTACCACTGATCGAAGACGGTGAGCAGCCAGCGGGCGTACGGGGTGGTCGCCGGATCGTGGTCGGGCGGTGGGTGTTCCCGGTTGGCGTGGGGAAGCAACAGATCGATGCGCGGTGGTCGGTGGCGCACCAGCCCTCGGTACACCCTCAACGGGTCGTTGCGCGGGTCCACGGTGCACAACACCCCGGCGTACAGGTGACGGTAGCGGGGGGCGCGCAGCAGGCGCAGGGCTCGCACCACCGCGTCGTGACTGCTTCTCCCGTCGGCGTGACGGCGATGGCGGTCGTTCGCCTCGCGGTCCCCGTCCAGGCTCACGCCGACCCGGACGTCGTGGGCGCGGAACAGCTCCAGCCACGCCTCGTCCAACAGCAGTCCGTTGGTCTGGACGACCAGTCGAAGGTCGGTGTGGCGAGCCGGGGCGGCGAGGAGCCCGATCAGCCGACTCACCGCGGGAACGCCCGCCAACAGGGGCTCGCCCCCGTGGAGGACCACGGTCACGGACGGGGGGCGGTGGCGGGCGGTGTACCGGGTCAGGCGGTGGGCCAGGGCCTCCATGATCCGGGGTGACATGCCGCGTGGTTCGTCGCGCCACCGGTCGTCGGGCGAGGTGTACACGTAACAGTGATCACAGGACAGGTTGCACCGACTGTGGATCTTCACCACGAATTCCCGGGGGAGAACCGGAACCGGGGCGGGGGACCGGGG
>NZ_VKHS01000934.1 GCF_014141525.1 Streptomyces calidiresistens | reverse complement strand
CGGGTGGACTGGCTGCCCGGGGCGGGGTGATCCCCCCCGTCGAGGGGCGCCGGGGTTGGCCCGGGTCGGGGGAGACCCGTAGGGTGCGACACATGCCGATGACCGTTCTTCCGCCGCCGGCCGCGTAACGCGGGCCGCACCGGTACGAGCGCGACGGACCCCGGGTTCCCGCGCCGACGGGTCGTGCCCGCCACGGGACACGCGACCTGTTCGGCATCCTTTCGGCGGGAGAACCCCACCCATGTCACATCCATTGTCCTCCGTCCCCGCCCTGCCCGTGGGGCGGGGACTGCTCTACGTCGTCGTCGCCGCCACCGCATGGGGCACCGCGGGGGCGGCGGCGGCCGTCCTCTTCGAGACCAGCGGCCTGGGCCCCGTGGCCCTCACCTTCTGGCGCACCCTCGGCGGCCTCGTCCTGTTGTCGGCCTTCGGGTGGCTGACGCGCCCCCGCACCCTCGCGTCCGTCGCCACCCCGTCGGCCCCGGTCCGACGGCGCGAACGGATCACCCGCATCGCCGTCATGGGGCTGGGGCTCACGGTCTTCCAGACCGGCTACTTCGCCGGTGTGCAGCACACCGGCCTGGCCGTCGGCACCGTGGTGACCCTCGGCGCCGGTCCGGTGCTCATCGCCCTGGGCGCCCGGTGGTGGATGGGGGAGCGGCTCGGTCGGGGCGGCACGCTCGCCGTCGTCGGGGCCCTGGCGGGTCTGCTCGTCCTCGTGCTCGGGGGCGCGCACGGCGCCGACACCGTCCGTCCGCTCGGAGTGGGCTTCGCCCTGCTCTCGGCCACCGGGTACGCCGTCATCACCCTGTACACCCGATGGGCCGGGCACCGGGGTGCGCCGGTGGACCCCCGTTCCACCACCCCGGCCTCCTTCGCCGTGTGCGCGATCTGCCTGCTGCCCCTCGGGTTGCTGGAGGGCCGGGGGCTGCTGCCGAGCGGGGAGGCGTTGCCGGAGACCGTCGCGCTGATGGTCTACATGGCGGCGGTGCCCACCGCCCTGGCCTACGCCCTGTACTTCGCCGGACTGGCGGCGGTGCGGGCGGCGACCGCCTCGGTCATCGCGCTGATCGAGCCGGTCACCGCGGCGGCGATCGCGGTCTGGTGGTTGGGCGAGACGCTCTCGACCACCACGGTCGCCGGCACCGTCCTGCTGTTGGTGGCGGTGGCGGGGCTGATCCTGGCCGAAACCCGGTCAGCCCCGGGCGAGGGCCGTCAGGTACGCCGGAACCGGCCGGACCGCCTCCCGCTCGTCGGCGGGGACGGGGACGCCGTGGGCGGTCAGGACCGGCAGGACCCCGCTCCAGTGCGGGAGTGAGAGGTCCTCGGGTTCCTCGTTCGGTCCACCCTCCCGGACCTTGGCGGAGACCTCGGTGAGGTCGATCGCGAGCACGGCGGTGGCCGCGGCCTCCCGCGCGTTCGCCGGCCTGCAGTCCGCCGATCGACCCGGCACCGCCTGGTCCACCAGCGCGTCCAGGGCCCGGGCCCGTTCGGCCGGGTCCGTGACCTGTCGGGCGGTGCCGTGCACCACCACCGAGCGGTGGTTGACCGAGTGGTGGAAGGCGGACTTGGCCAGCACCACGCCGTCGACGTGGGTGACCGTCACGCACACCGGCAGCCCCTCCGGGTTCCCGGCCGCGCGCAGCGGCCGGGAACCCGTGGAGCCGTGCACGTACAGACGCTCCCCGCGACGGGCGTAGAGGGTGGGCAGCACCACCGGCCGACCATCGCGCACGAAGCCCAGATGGCAGATCCACCCGGCGTCCAGAATGGCGTGCACCGATGCCCGGTCCCAACGGGCCCGGTGCCGGTCTCTTATACACATCACCGACCCCACGAGGCTTGG
>NZ_VKHS01000933.1 GCF_014141525.1 Streptomyces calidiresistens | reverse complement strand
GCGGGCGGGGGTGGGACAACCCCGCCGGGTGGGTCCCGCCCCCGCCCACCGGTGCTCACTCCTCGGGATCGAAGGTGGTGGGCAGGGCCCGGGGCTCCTCGCCCGAGGGCGGCACGGAGAGCGCCTTGAGGGCGAAGGTCATCACCTCGCGGAAGACCGGTCCGCACAACTGCCCGCCGTAGTATTGCTCGCCGGTGGGGTTCTGGATGGCGCAGTAGACGGTGACCCGCGGCTCGTCGGCCGGCGCGAAGCCGGCGAAGGACGCCGTGTAGCCGTTGTAGCGGCCGGTCTCCGGATCCACCCGGTTGGAGGTACCGGTCTTGCCCGCCACCCGGTAACCGGGGATGCGGGCGGCGTGACCGGTCCCCCAGTCCTCGTCGACCACCACCGTCTCCAGCATCTCGGTGAGCCGCCGGGCGGTGCCCTCGCCGATCACCCGCTCGCGTTCGGGCTCCGGGGCCGCCTCCCAGCGCCCGTCCGGCCCCACCGTGCCGCGCACCACCGAGGGGGTGATCCGCTCCCCCCCGTTGGCGACCGTGGAGAAGACGCTGGTGGCCTGGAGGGCGTTGACCGAGACGCCCTGGCCGAAGGGGATCGTGTACTGCTGGGCGGAGTCCCAGTCCCCCGGGGCGGCGAGGATGCCCGGCGTCTCGCCGGGGAAGCCGAGGCCCGTGGTGCGGCCGAAGCCGAAGGCCCGCAGGTAGGAGTGGAGGACCCGGTTGGCCTCCTCCTGCGTCTCCCCCAGCCGCTCGGTGGCCAGGATGGTGCCGATGTTGCTGGAACGGGCCATGACACCGGCCAGCGTCAGGTGGTACGTGTCGTGGTCGTGGTCGTCGAAGAAGGCCCGCCCGGCACGGGGCAGGCGGCCCGGCACGGTGACGTGCGTCTCCGGGGTGGCCACGCCCTCCTCCAGCACCGCCGCCATCGAGACGAGCTTGCTGGTGGAGCCGGGTTCGTAGGCGTCCTGCAGGGCGGGGTTGCCCAACAGCGACGGGTCCGCGGCGCCGTAGCCGTTGGGGTCGAAGCCGGGGGCCGAGGCCATGGCGAGGATCTCGCCGCTGCGGACGTCCTGGACGATGACGTAGCCGCTGTCGGCGACGGAGTCCTCCACCTGGCGGGCGATCGCGTCCGCCGCCGCCCACTGGATGTCCCGGTCGATGGTCAGCTCGATGTCGGTGCCCGGTACCGCCGGCTGCTCGGTGGAGCCGGCGGTGGGGACGCGGCGCCCACCGGACTGCGCGTAGCGGATGGTGCCGTCCCGCCCGGCCAGCTGCGGGTCCAGTATCGACTCCAGGCCCGCCGCGCCGTCCCCCTCGGAGTTGACGAAGCCCAGCAGCCCGGCGGCCAGCTCGCCGCCCGGGTAGACCCGGCGGGGGTTCTTCTCCCGGAAGACGCCGGTGAGCACCTGGTGGCCGGTGCCCCGGCGGCTGCGCTCGGCCAGGGCGCCCCGCAGGTCCGCGATCTGCCGCCACGCCTGCGGCGTCTGCTGCCGGGCGAGGAGGGCGTACTGCGAGTCGGGGTTGTCCAGCAGCCCGGCCAACCGCTCCTCGTCCTCCCCCAGGATCGGTGCGAGGAGTGCGGCGGCCTGGCGCGGGGCGTCCGGGACGCCGGTGTGCTCGGCGGTGAACAGCGAGGGGTCGGCGACGATGTCGTAGGCGTCGACGGTGGTGGCCAGGGCGGTGCCGTGGCGGTCGGTGATGTCGCCCCGCCGGGCCGCGATGGGCAGGGTGAGGTAGCGGTTGACGGCGGCCTGCTCGGTGTAGGAGGCCGCGTCCACCGCCTGCACCTGCACCAGTCGGACCGTGAAGACCAGGGTCACCAGGGTCAGGCCGATGCCGATGAGCCGCAGACGGGGGCGGTGGCCGGTCAGCCGCAACTGCTCACCGGCGGCGGGCCGGCCCGCCGCCGGTGAGCAGTTG
>NZ_VKHS01000932.1 GCF_014141525.1 Streptomyces calidiresistens | reverse complement strand
TATAAGAGACAGCCCCCATGGAACCCCCAACGGCTCGACGGCCGCCCCGTCCACACCATCACCCCCATCGAAGGAGTCCTGTGACCACCGAACCCCGCCGCTTCCACCTCCAACGCCGACACGACCCCACCGGCGTCTCCGGTACCGGCCGCGTCGCCGACGGCATCGCCTGGCCCGACGGCACCGTCACCCTCCGATGGCGCGGCGAACGCCCCTCCACCGTCAACTGGAGTTCTTTGGCCGACGCCGTCCACGTCCACGGCCACGGCGGGACCACCGAGGTCGTCTGGGACGACCCCGCCCCCACCGACCAGCCGGAAGGCCGGCCGATGACCGACACCCCCGCCACCCGGATGCGAGCCGCAGCCGAACGCCTCGCCCGCCCCCACCGCCTGGTCGCCGACCCTCTCCGGCCCGCGCTCGCCGCATGGCTCGAAGCCGCCGCCACCGACGCCGAGATGGTCGGCGCCTCGCCGCAGGCCGGCGCGGTCGCCGACGCAATCCTGACCAAGCGCTCGCAGGACAGCGTGACGCTCACCCTTCCCCCCGGCAGCCTCTCGCTCGCCGCCGAGCCCCCGCCCCGGATCATCCCCGTACCCGTCGACCGCTACGGACACCCTCTCCGCTGACCCCAGGACACGACGGTGCCCCCGGACTCCCCCTCGTGCGCAACGAGAGAGACCGGGGGCACCGGCGTCGGTAGACGGATTGTCAGTAGGCCCGGGGACGATGCTGCCCATGACGAATCAGGACACAACACCCCCGCGCCCGGGGGGAGACGAAGCGGGGATCGGTCAGGACTCGGGGGTCTCGTCCGCCTGTTCCTTGATGGCGCGAACGGTGGGGGGACGCAGGCGCTCCAGGTCGTGTTCGCGGGCCAGGCGGCGGAACACCTCGCGGTTGAGGCCGGTGTCCGCGGAGAGCTGGCCGATGGTGGCGCCGCGGCGCATCTCCTCGATCGCGGCCTCCTTGATCTTCGGCAACAGTTCACGTTCCCGCTGCCGGACCTGCCTGTACTCGCTGAACAGCGCTGCGCGCTCGGGGTCGTATTCGGCTGGCATGGCGGACATGGTGGCACGCCTTGTCGGCCTACGAGTCGCAGAGGTGGTGAAGCGGTGACGCATGGAGGGAGTCATGACACCACTATAGGCCTACGCGTAGGCCTCTTGACAGGCCTACGCGTAGGCCTATACGGTGGAGTCCACACCACGGAGCACCACCCGAGGGGGACCACCGAGATGCGCCTCACCAACCACCAGGACACCGACCGAACCGTCGCCGACCTCTACCGCGCGATCGACCGCCGCATCCCGGTGACCCTCACCTACCTCAAGGAGGAGAAGGTCCGCGTGATCGCGGTCAACGGCGCTGGCGTCGCGACGGTCCGGAAGTCCCACAAGACCGGCCGCCTGCTGGAGACGGTCCGCACCATCGAGCCCTACGAGATCGCCACCACCAAGGCCGGCGACATCACCGTCAAGGCGCTCGACCGGGAGACCGGTGAGGGGCGCACCTGGCGCCTCGACCGAATCTCGGCCTACACCCTCCACCGCACCACGACCTACGCCCTTCCCTCCCCGCTGGACGAGGAAGCGCCGGTGGGCGCGGACGCCTCGCCCGCCATCACCGCCGCGCTGCGCGTCGCCCACCGCCGGGGCGGCCGGGTCACCGCCCCCGCCCCCGTGGTGACCGACCTGGTGGACCGGGACCTCGCCCGCCCGGACGGTGCCGGTGGGCACGTCCTCACCGAGGTCGGCGCGTCCGTCGCCGCCGGCCTCCCCAGCGCGGACCGCCCGCCGACCTTCCACACCGTCGAGGAGCTGACCGACTGGGAGATCGCCCGGGAGGACCGCGCGGAGGACCTGCGCCGCGACCTGGAGCGCGCCGACGCCCTCGCCGACGCCGCCTAACCCCACCCAC
>NZ_VKHS01000931.1 GCF_014141525.1 Streptomyces calidiresistens | reverse complement strand
CCGCGGGGACGGGGAGCCCGGCGTTCAGGAGGGGGAGGACTCCCCCGGCCACGGTTCACCGGCGCCCCCGGCATCACCGGCGTCCCCGGCATCACCGGCATCACCGGCGTCCGGACCGTCGGCGCCCCCGGCGTCGGGAAGACGCTCGGCCGCCACCACGCCCTCCAGGAAACCGCGGGCCCGCTCGGTGCGGGGATAGGCCTCCAGCAGGGCCCAGAAGTCCGACCCGTGTCCCGGCACCAGCAGATGCGCCAGCTCGTGCAGCAGGACGTAGTCCAGGACGTACTCCGGCATGCCCCGCAGACGGTGGGAGAGCCGGATGGTGCCGGTGGCCGGGGTGCACGAGCCCCATCGGGTGTGCTGGTTGTCCACCCAGCGCACCGCGGCGGGACGGGCCCGTCCCGCGAGGTAGCGCTCGGAGAGCCGGGCGGCCCGCTCCTCCAGATCCGCGCGGGGCCGCCGGCGGCGCTCCTCCTGGGCGGCGAGCTTGTCCAGCATCGTGGCGACCCAGCGATCCTCCTCCTCGGCCGTCATGCGGGCCGGGATCAGCACGATGGTCCGGTCGCCCTCGCGATAGGCGGAGACGGTGCGCCGGCGGCGGGCGCTGCGCCGCACCTCGATCGGACCGGTGGGCGTGGTGCGCTCCCCCGTGGCGGCACGACCGGCACGCTGCGGCGGGCCGGCGCGGTGCAGGGGGTCGGCACGGCGGGGAGGATCGGGGGCCACACCCGGACGGTACCCGTTTCCGCACTCCGGATCACGGGAGCCGGTCCCGGAGTCGGGAGGGTGGGGACCCTGAACACCGCCGTCCGGGTGAAGCGACACGGGTGGACGACCCGGTCGGGTCGGCCCGACCGGGTCGTCCCCCGGCGACGCGGCCCGCCCGGTACGACGAACGCCGGCCCCTGTGGACAACCGTGAGCCGCCCGTCGGCGGAGTACGGCACAGTGTGTGACGCGACGAACGACCTCCGTCACCGTCGCCGGTCGGGGCGTGTCCGCGTCCCCGCCGCCCGACGCACCCCGGGGGCACCACATGACGACGAGCACACCACCGCGACCGACCGTCGCGCCGCCCGGCTCCCCGGCCACGCCGGCGCGCGTCACCCCCCACCCGGCGGTGACGGCGAGCACGGTCGGCGAGGGCCCCACGGCCACGGCGGTGGTGATCGTGAACGCCGGGCTCGCCGTGCCGCCGGGACCGTCCGGCACCCGACCGCGGGCCGGAGCGGCGCGGACCCGCCCGGGCAGTCCCGGACCCCGGGCCGGCCGGGGGCGCCCGGCCCGCCCCTCCCGAGGGGGGACGGCGGGACCGACGGAGTCGGATCGGATCGCCCGGGAGCCGCATCCGATGATCAAGCCCGCCCTGTTGCGCGGCTGGGACGACCGGGAGACCGTCCGCTACGGGATCACACCCCCGCAGGCCGTGGTGCTCGGGCCGGTGGACGGGCCCACGGAGTCCTTCCTCTCCCTGCTGGACGGGACCCGCGGCATGACGACGCTGCGCCGGGCCGCGGCCCGGCTGGGGCTGCGGCCGGACGCAGCGGACCGCCTCACCGCCCGTCTCGCCTCACTGGGCCTGGTCGAGGACGCGGTGGCCGAGCGGCGGGCCGCCGCCGAGGTGGACGAGCGGTTGCGGCCGGACCTGGCCACGCTGTCGCTGCTGTGCCGGGAGCCCGGCGGGGCCCGGCGCCGGCTGGCGGCCCGTCGTTCGGCCCGGGTACGGGTGGTGGGCGCGGGTCGGGTGGGCGCCGCCGTCGCCGCGGTCCTCAGCGGTGCGGGGATCGGCGACGTGGAGGTGGTGGACGGCGGAACCGTGGAGAGCCGGGACGTGTCGGCCGCCGGATTCGCGCCTGAGCACGTCGGCCGCCGCCGGAACGCCGCCGCCGCGTCCCTCGTCCGCCGGTTGCGCCCCCGGGGC
>NZ_VKHS01000930.1 GCF_014141525.1 Streptomyces calidiresistens | reverse complement strand
CAGGGCGGGGGAGATCGGGGTCGCGGCCCGCTTCAACCGGGAGTGCGACCGGGCGGTCGCGGCGCTCACGGAGGCCGGCATCCCCGCCGCGCAGGTGCGCGGGGACCGGACCGGCGCGGCGGAGGCCGTCAACGTCGGCACCATGCACGCCTTCAAGGGCCTGGAGTACCGCTGCGTGGCCGTGATCGGCGTGAACGAGGGGGCGCTGCCGTATCCGAGGGCGGTGACCCCGGCCGAGGTGGACCGCCTCCAGCACGAGGCGGACCTGTTGGCGGAACGCTGCCTGCTCTTCGTCGCCTGCACCCGTGCCAGGGACGACCTGTACGTGTCGTGGACGGGCCGGCCGAGCGAGTTCCTGCCCGAGGCGGTCACCCGGCAGGGCTGATCGGCCGGCCGCACCGTGACATGGGGCCGTGGCCGGTTTCGGCTCCGGGGGCGTCGCCATTCGGCACACATGCAAGAGTTGCTATATGGTGATGTGGCAATGGGTTGTGCCGGGGCGAGCCCCGGGCGGCCACGTCAACACGGGAGGAGTCCGTCATGGCCACCGCCACCGAACACCGCACGCACGAGGACCACGACCACGTCCACGGCGAGGGCTGCGGCCACGTCGCCTTCCCGCACGGGGACCACGTCGACTACGCCCACGACGGCCACATCCACCGGGCCCACGACGGCCACGTCGACGAGTGCGGCCCGTCCGGTCACGCGGCGCACGAGGGCCACGACCACGTCCACGGCGAGGGCTGCGGCCATGTCGCCGTGCCGCACGGGGACCACGTCGACTACCTGCACGACGGTCACCGGCACGCCGCCCACGACGGCCACTGGGACGACCACTGAGCGATCCGGGGGAGCGTGGGGAGGAGAGGACTCCGTGCGCTACTGGGAATCATTGTCACTTGCTAATATGTGCATGTGACGATGATTCCCTCCCCTGCGACGGAGGACCCCCTGGAGTCCCTCCGGTCCGCCAGTGACCTCCTGCGGGCCCTGGCGTCGCCCGTGCGCGTGGGCATAGTGCGGGAGCTGGCCGAGGGCGGGAAGTGCGTCCACGAACTGGTGGACGCGCTCGGCATCAGTCAGCCTTTGGTCTCCCAGCACCTGCGGGTGCTGCGCACCTCCCGCATCGTCACCGTCCGGCGCCGGGCCCGCGAGGCCGAGTACAGCCTGGTCGACGACCATGTCGCCCACATCGTCCTGGACGCCATCCGCCACGCCCGCGAGTAGCCGGCGTCGCCGCGCGGAAACGGGAGCGGCCGGAGCCGCCCGGGGTCAGGCCCGTCCCGGGGCGAGCCCGACCGGTGCGTCGACCGCCGGGAGGTGGATCCAGCCCTCCACGGCGGCGGCCCGTTCCTCCTCCGCGCCGCCCGGCCGGGAGGTCAGCCCGAGAACCGCGCACCGCGCGGTCAGGGCGGCGATCAGCGCGTCGAAGGCGTGCTCGTTCCCCTCGTACGCCGCCCGCGCGCCGGGCTCGAACCGCAGCCACGGCATCACCCCCATCAGCGCCCCGACGGACCGCGAGCCGGCCAGGCCCCACACCGCGCGGGAGCCGGCGGGATACACCTCCACCACCCGACCGGCGCCGGTCCGATCCACCGGATGTCCGCGCTCGGCGAGGTGGTGGGCGAGATGTGCCCACCGGGCGGCGGTCGCCCCGAGCTTGTCCATCGACACCGACAGCGGACCGCGCCCCGTCAGGGGGCGGAGCGCGGCGTCCGTGATCCGGTCCGTCAAGCGCAGCCGCATGTCGCGGTAGTGCTCCTCCCGGTCGTCGCGGCCGGGCCACGGTCGGTGACCGGCGTGGGCCGCGACGGCCTCCGCGAAGGCGATCGGCCAGCCGAACGGGCAGTCGATCCCCGCCCCCTCCCCGTCCCCGAGGCCGGACAGCAGGTCGAGCAGGTACTCGTCACGGCACCCGGTCACCGGC
>NZ_VKHS01000093.1 GCF_014141525.1 Streptomyces calidiresistens | reverse complement strand
AAGCCCGCCCCACCGAAAGGGACTTGTCCCCCATGTCAGGATCACCCCCCACGCCCCGGCGGCGGCGCCGCGCCACGGCGACCCTCGCGGTGGGCCTCGTCGGTGCGCTCGCCCTCTCCCTGCCCGCCGCCCAGGCGGTCGCCGGCGGTCCCGGCAAGGGCCACCCCGGCAAGCCGGAGAAGCCCGCCAAGCCGGGCCACACCGTCGAACTCCAGGTGTTGGCCCTCAACGACTTCCACGGCGCCCTGGAGCCCCCCACCGGCTCGGGCGGCCTGGTCACGCACGAGCACGACCACGGCGGGCACGAGACCATCGAGGCCGGCGGCGTGGAGTACCTGGCCACCGCCCTGCGCGAGGCCCGCGAGGGCCGGGACCGCTCGGTGACCGTCGCCGCGGGCGACATGGTCGGCGCCACCCCGCTGCTCTCCGCGCTCTTCAACGACGAGCCCACCATCGAGGCGCTCAACCTGCTGGGGATGGACGTCGTCGGGGTCGGCAACCACGAGTTCGACTCCGGTTGGGAGGAGCTGATCCGCCTTCAGGAGGGCGGCTGCCACCCGGTCGACGGCTGCTACGACGAGGGCCGCGAGTTCGAGGGCGCCGACTTCCCCTTCCTCGCCGCGAACGTCGTGCACGAGGACACCGGCGTGCCCATCCTGCCGCCCTACAGCATCCACAACATGAAGGGCGCCAAGGTCGGCTTCATCGGCGTCACCCTCGAGGGCACCGCGAACATCGTCACCCGGGCGGGCATCGAGGGCATCGAGTTCCTCGACGAGGCCGAGACGATCAACAAGTACACCCGGGAGCTCAAGCGCAAGGGCGTCAACGCCGTCATCGCGCTGATCCACGAGGGCGGTTACGCCCCCTCCCCCGCCCACAACCACGACTGCGACGCGGCCGGCGGGCTCTCCGGCCCGATCGTGGGGATCGCGGAGAAGACCGACCCGGCGGTGGACGTGCTGATCACCGGTCACACCCACCGGCCGTACGTGTGCACCATCCCCGACCCGGCCGGCAACGACCGCCTGGTGACCTCCGCCCAGTCCAACGGCGTGCTCTTCACCGAACTGACCATGGAGTACGACCGGAAGAAGAAGGACATCGTCCGGGCCTCCGTGGAGGGCACCAACCGGGTCGTGCACCGCGAGCGGGAGCGCGCCTCCGACCTGACCGCGCTGCTGGACTACTGGCGCGACCTGGCCGGCGCGGTGGCGAGCCGGCCGATCGGCTGGATCGCCGAGGACATCACCCAGGACCGCAACATCCCCGAGTCCCCGCTGGGCAACCTGATCGCGGACGCCCAGTTGGCGCACGCGCGCGGGGTGGACCCGACGGCGACGATCGCCCTGATGAACCCGGGCGGCATCCGCACCGATCTGGTGTACGCGGCCTCCGGCGACGAGGGGGACGGTGTGGTGACGTACGGCGAGGGCTTCGCGGTCCAGCCGTTCTCCAACTACGTGGTGCTGCTCGACCTGACCGGCGAGCAGGTGCTCCGGGTGCTGCGCGAGCAGGTCAGCGGCCCGAACCTGACGGCGAACAAGATCCTCCAGCCCTCCGAGGGCTTCTCCTACACCCTCGACCTCACCCGGGAGGGCGCCGATCGGATCGTCGCCGACTCGGTGACCGTCCACGGCGAACCGCTGGACCCGTCCGCGACCTACCGGATCGCGGTCAACTCCTTCCTGGCCGGCGGCGGTGACGGGTTCCCGACCCTCGCCGAGGGCACCGACGTGGTCTACGGCGGTCTCGACCTGGACGCCCTGATCGACCACCTGGGCGCCATCTCCTCGCCGGAGAGCCCGCTGACCGCTCCGGCGGCCGACCGGATCACGGTCATCCGCTGATCGGCTGATCCACCGAACGAGGCGGCGGGGTGACCCGCCGCGCGGCACACCCCGAGGGGGCGGTGCCGGACCCACCCGGTCCGGTGCCGCCCCCTCCGTCGTGCGGCGGTGCCGCCTCGGGGGCCGGGGCCGGGAGCCGGCGTGCCGGACGGTCGATCCGGATGGCCGGCCCGGGCCGGCTCCGGAAGGATGACGCCCATGCCGCACCTCGTCGCCCCCGTCCTGCCACCGGGCCGGCTCTCCGGCTCGCCCCAGCCCTCCCTGCGGGCCGACGGCGGCCTGCTGCTGCGCCCCTGGTCGGAGGCCGACGCCCCGAGGCTGGTGGAGATCTTCCGCGATCCGGCCATCCGGCGATGGCACCTGCGCCGGGCCGACTCCGAGGAGGAGGCGCGCCGCTGGGTCGCCGAGTGGCGCCGGGCGTGGCGGGCCGAGCGCGGCGCCCACTGGGCCGTGGTCACCGACCCGCCGAACGCCGCCGCCGGAAAGCACGACCCGGAGCACCGCGAGGGGGACGCCGGGGGGACGGTGGTCGGCCGGGTCGCGCTCCAGGGCATCATCCCCATGGGCGGCCAGGCCGAACTCGCCTACTGGACCGCGCCGGCCGCCCGGGGCGGGGGCGTCGCCCGCCGGGCGGTGGGCGCGGTGACGGCGTGGGCGTTCGGCGAGGCCGGTTTCCACCGTCTGGAGTTGGGCCACTCCACCGCGAACCCCGCCTCCTGCCGGGTGGCCGCGGCGGCCGGCTACCTCCTGGAGGGGGTCCGCCGCCGGGCCCTGCTGCACACCGACGGGTGGCACGACATGCACCTGCACGCCCGGCTGAGCGAGGACCCACCGCCCGGGGGAAGCGGGAAGTCCGGGAAAGCGCCTGCGGATCGGGTGTGACGTCCCCCCGGGGACGGAAGGGCCGGGAGGACGCCCCGCCCGTTCCCTCACGGATGTCGAGCGACTTCGGGCAGGCCTTCGCTTCGCGCCCGGGTGTGCCCCGGGCGCGAAGCGAAGGACTGCCCGAAGTCGGCTGATCCGGTGGAGGGCGCACTCCACCGGCCTGCACCCCCGGGCACGTGCGGACGTCCGGCCTCAACGCCCGGCGGGAGTCCCGGGACCGATGATCCGGTCAACCAACTCCGGTATCCACTCGACGTACTCGACCTCGGCTCCCCCGGCGTGCCGGACGTACAGGTAGCGGCCGGTGGGGCCGGTCGCCTCCGGAGTGGTGATCTCCCCACCGGCGGCGGTCAGCCCCGCGACGACCGCGTCCAGGTCATCGACGACCACGGTGGCGGAGGCGTGCCCGTAACGGGCCCGCTCCCGGGGCGGACCGGCGATCACCAGGAAGTCGCCGATCGCGGCCAACTCGACCGCGTCGAAGGCGAACCGCAGATCCGGTTCCCCGCCGACCAGGGTCCGCAGCGACGGCAGGGAGGCGTCGAGGTCGTCCACCCAGAGGCGGGCGTAGGTCTTCAGGACGGTCATGTCCACTCCTGTGCGTTGAGACTGCCGACCAGACCGTAAGACGATGGCCACGGATGGGGTAAGTACGCACTTTTCGGTAAGAGGCGCGAGGGAGGAACGGCGGGTGGAGGAGCCGGCTCCCGACACGTCGGCGGCGCCACACGCGGCACGGGCGCACCCGGTGGCTCGCGAGGTGTTCGACGTGGTCGACACCAAGTGGGCGGTGCCGGTCATCGAGGCCCTCGGCACGGGCACGTGCCGCTTCGGTGAACCGCATCGGCGGGTCACCGGCATCAGCCATCGGCTGCTCACCGCCACCCTGCGACGGTAGGAGCGCAACGCGGTGGTGGGTCGGACGTTCCACCACCCCGTGCCGCCACGCACCGAATACCGGCTCACCCCCACCGGCCGGGAACCGCACCACACGATCAACGGCTTCCGCCGGTGGAGCCGCCGCCACCCGGACGACATCCTCGCCTCACGGCACCGATTCGACCGGGCCCGACACCAGCGTTCGCCGCCGGTGGAGGCCGGCGTCCGGCTCACGATGCCCCGGGGGCGTCCGAGGCCCGGAGCCGGTGAGGAGTTCGGGGCCCGGGGGGAGCGGCGTCGTGGGGTGCCGGAGCCCTGGTGTCCTCCCGGGGGTCGGGGGCGGGGACGGACGCACACCGACCACGGGCCGGCCGGGTATCGCCCCGACGGCCGGGAAACCACCGATGGACTTCGAGTTCGCTTGAGGTCACGCTAGGCTCGACATCGTGACCGAGCCCGTGTCGTCGATGTCCCCCGCCTCCCCCGGCACCGCGCGGGATCCCGGGCGTGAGGGCGCCACCGCCGAACCGCCGCTGACCCGCGAGCTGACCATCGGACAGCTCTCCGAGCGCAGCGGCGTGGCCCACTCCGCGCTGCGCTACTACGAGGACGAGGGGCTGATCACCAGCCGCCGCACCTCCGGCAACCAGCGCCGCTACCCCCGGGACACCCTGCGGCGGGTCGCCTTCATCCGGGTCTCGCAGAACGTGGGCATACCACTGGCCGCCATCCGCGCGGCGCTCGCCGAACTCCCGGAGAACCGCACCCCCACCCCGGAGGACTGGGCCCGGGTCTCGGCCGGCTGGCGGGCCGACCTCGCCGCCCGGATCGCGGTGCTGGAGCAGCTGCGGGACGGCCTGACGGAGTGCATCGGCTGCGGCTGCCTGTCCCTGAGCAGCTGCCAGCTCGCCAACCCCAACGACGTGCTGAGGCGCAACGGACCGGGCCCCTACCGGTTCAACAGCTGCTGACGGTTCGCTCCGGACGAGGGCGGGGCCCTTCCCCGACCGCGCGGGGACCCGGGGCCCGGCTCACCCCGGCGGGGCGGTGCCGCCCGGCGCGGGCCCGCCGGGCGGCGGCTCCTCCGGCGGGGGGTGCGGGGCCCCGGGCAACCGCAGCACCGCCTCCGTGCCGCCCCCCGGGGCCGGCCGCAGCTCCACCGTCCCACCGCTCTCCCGCACCGCCCGCGCCACGATCGACAACCCCAACCCGGAACCGGGCAGGCCCCGGGCGTCCGGTGAGCGCCAGAACCGCTCGAAGACGTGCGGCAACTGGTCGGGCGGAATGCCCGGACCGTGGTCCCGGATGCGCAGCTCGCCGTCCCGCAGGACCACCTCGACCGCGCCCCCGTCCGCGCCGAACTTCACCGCGTTGTCCAGCAGGTTGATCACCGCGCGCTCCAGGGCCGACGCCTCCGCCCTCACCCACCAGGGCTCCGCCTCGGCCTCGATCGCCGTCCCGGGGGCCCGCAACCGGGCCCGGGACACGGCCCGGCCGACCACGTCGTGCAGTCCCACCGTCCCCGGGTGCCGGCTCGCCCGCCGCTCGGGGCGCGACAGCTCCTGGAGGTCCCCGATCAGGCCGGTCAGTTCCCCGAGCTGGGAGGTGACCGAGGCCAGCAGCTCGCGCCGCACCCCCGGGTCCAGCTGCCGGCCGCCGGCCTCGCTGCGGGCCAGCAGCTCGATGTTGGTGCGCAGCGAGGTGAGCGGGGTGCGCAGCTCGTGGCCCGCGTCGGCGATCAGCTGGTGCTGCAGGTCACGGGAGGAGGCGAGGGCGGCGGTCATCTCGTTGAACGAGCGGGAGAGCCGGGCCACCTCGTCGTCCCCGGTCACGGGGATGCGCACCGACAGGTCCTCGGTGCGGGCGATGTGCTCGGCGGCCTCCGCCAGCCGGTCCACCGGCCGCAGACCGGCCCGGGCGATCGCCGTGCCCACTCCCGCCGCGCCCACCGCGCCCGCCACCGCCAGCAGGGAGAGCACCACGGCCAGGGACCGCAGCGGCTCGGTGACCTCGCTCATGGGCCGGGCGACCGACAGGGCGTTGACGAAGCCCGGCAGCTGCCGGGTGTAGACGCGGTACTCGACCCCGTCGGTGCCGACGGCGGTGTGCACGGTCTCGGGACGGGCGCCGACGGCCACCTCTCGGTCCGCCTCGGTCACCGGCAGGTCGGCGTAGCCGAAGAGCACGCAGCTCTCGCCCGCGGTGCTCACGATCCGGGTGATGTCGTCGAAGGGCAACGGCGGATGATCGCCGTCCCCGGTCGGGGGATCCTCCCCGGTACCGTCCCCGGGGATCTCGCGACAGCCGAGGGTGGTGCCCCGGGCGGCCAACAGCTCGGGCCCCAGGCGGTTGTCGCGCAGCGTCTCGTCCAGGGAGCGGATCAGCTCACCGCGCACCAGGAACCAGGCACCGGCCGCGCAGGCCGCGACCGCCAGCGCCACCGTGAGGGCCGTCAGCAGGGCCAGGCGCGAGCGCAGCGGGATGCCGGCGCGTCCCCGGGGCCGCCCCTCCTCCGGCGCGGCGGGACCCGGCGGCGGGCCGGACGGGACCGGCGGGACGGGTCCGGCGCCGGAGGCGTTCACCGGGGCTCGCGCAGGGTGTACCCGACGCCGCGCACGGTGCGGATGAGGCGGGGCTCGCCGCCCGCCTCCGTCTTGCGCCGCAGATACATCACGTACACGTCCAGGGAGTTGGAGGTGGGCTCGTGGTCGAAGCCCCACACCTCGCGGAGGATCTGCTCGCGGGTGAGCACCTGGCGGGGGTGGGCCATCAACAGTTCGAGCAGGGTGAACTCGGTGCGGGTCAGCTCCACCGGCCGACCGGCCCGGCCGACCTCGCGGGTGGCGGGGTTGAGCCGCAGGTCGGCGAAGACCAGGTCCGGCGGGCCGGAGGCGCCGTCGCCACCGGAGCCGCCCGCGACATCGGGCGCGCCCGCCCGTTCGTAGGCGCCCCGGCGCAGCAGCGCGCGGAGCCGGGCCAGCAGCTCGTCCAGTTCGAACGGCTTGACCAGGTAGTCGTCGGCGCCGGCGTCCAGACCGCTCACCCGGTCGCCGACGGTGTCCCGGGCGGTGAGCATGAGGATCGGGGTGCGATCACCGGCCGCGCGCAGCCGACGGGCGGCGGTCAGACCGTCCATGCGGGGCATCAGGACGTCCAGCACGATCACGTCCGGCCGCCAGCTCTCCGAGAGCTCCAGCGCCTGCCGTCCGTCGACGGCGGTGCGGGTGCGGTAGCCCTCGAAGACGAGGCTGCGCTCCAGTGCCTCCCGCACCGCCGGCTCGTCGTCGACGATCAGTACCCGGGACTCCTCGCTCATGTCGCTCAGTGTGACACCCGGCGACTCAGGAACCGGCGTCGGCACGGAGGGCATCGACCACCTGCTCGGCGTCGTTGATCGGGATGGCGAAGCCCAGGCCGACGCTGCCGGCCGAGGAGGCGTCCTGCGAGGTGCTGTACATCGCGGAGTTGATGCCGATGACCTCGCCGGCGCTGTTGATCAGCGCGCCGCCGGAGTTTCCGGGGTTGAGGGCGGCGTCGGTCTGGATGGCGCGATACGTCGTGGTGGACGCGGTCCACGCGGACCCTCCGCCCCATGGGTCGGGGGCCGAACCGCCGGGGCCGCCCCAGTCGCCCCGGGGGGCACCGCTCCCGTCCCGCCCGGTGCCGTCCTGGCGCGGCACGGTCACCTCGCGGTCCAGCGCGGAGACGATGCCGCTGGTGACGGTCCCCGAGAGGCCGCCGGGCGAGCCGATGGCGATCACCTGGTCGCCGAGGGCCACCTCGTCGGAGTCACCGAGGGTCACCGGGCTCAGGTCGTTCACGTCGCGGGCCCGGAGGAGGGCGAGGTCGCTGTCGGGGTCGGTACCCACCACGTCCGCCTCGGCGGTGGAACCGTCGGAGAGGGTGACGGTCACCGTCCCCCCACCGGAGACCCCCGAGGCCCCTGCGACAACGTGGTTGTTGGTGAGGATCTCACCGTCGGCGGTGAGGATCACGCCGGAGCCGGTGCTCGACTCGGTGGTGATCTCCACGACGCCGGGGCTCACGGCGGCGGCGATCCCGGCGACGCCGGACGTGCCGGTGGAGATCGTGTCCGCGAGGGCGGTGTCGGCGCCCCCGGTCGAGGCCGTGACGGTGGAACCGCCGAGCAGGGCACCGGAGACACCGCCGATGGCACCGGCGGCCACGGCGACGGCCGTCAGCAGCGCCAGGGGGCGGCCGACCCGCCGCCGGCGAGCGGGGCCGTCCGCCGGCCCGTCGGCGGAGGCCGCGGGCCCGCCGGGGCCGCCCGTGCCGCCGGATGACGGGGCGACGCGCGGGCCGGCGGGCCGCCCCCCGGCCGTGTCCGGGTGGGGAAGGGGATCGGTGGAAATCGTGTCCGGGGCCGGTCCGCCGAAAGGGGGCTCGCCATCGGCGCGCCCGGTGGGGGAGAGGTCGAAGTCGTGTCCGGTACCGCGCTCGTCCCGGGGCTCCGGGGCCGGATGCCACGGGAAGCGCCGCGGGCCGGAGGAGACGTTGTCGTTCATGCCCCCGAGCGTGCGCCGCCGAGATGAGAGGCGGCTGAGAATTGGCTTGGACTTTCCCGGGGTTTGCGGCGCGGTCCCGCGCCGGACTCGGGAAACGGGGAATTCGGCGGTGTCGATCTCGCACCCGAAGGGGGAGGGGAGGGGAGGGGAACGGCGTCCCCGAACTCGCCCGACCACGGCGTGCGATACACCCCTGCCCCCGGTTCGCCGTACAGGACGAGGCCCGGGGTGTCCGTCGCCCGACAGTCCACGAGCAGGCACAGGGGCACCCCCTCCTGCGCGTGGGCGGCGGCTTTCGTCACACGGTCCTGCCCGGCGTTCCCCTTCGATGTCACCTCGACGACGAGAGCTGCCTCCCCCGCCGCGACATACCTGCCCGGCCCCCGCACAGCCGCTCGGGGGACCACCGCGAGATCGGGGACGAAGATTCCGGACCGGATGGGGAGAGCCGGCCCGAGGGTCTGGTGGATCCCGAATTCCGTACCGATCCGAGGCAGCCCGTAGAGCTGGCGCCGCACCTCCTCGGCGATGGCTTGTGGCTCTTCGACGGTGGTGGTGCCACGGTGACGGTCCCCTCGACCAACTCCACCCGGCAACCCTCGGGTGCCTCCGTGTCCTCCCACAGCGCGAGCAGGCCCACCCAGCCGTCGCCGTAGTCGCACCGGCGGCCCGGGGTGAGTGCGCTCATGGTGGTCTCCTCGGTTCGGATCGTCACCATCCCGGCATGCCTCTTCCACGATTGGAGAGGCCGGCACCCTTGTCCACCCGAACGAGTGAGCGCATTGCTTTCACGGTCGCGCCCCCGGGCCCTGCCCGCGGGAGGACCCCCGAAGGGCTCAGGGGCAGCCGCAGGACCGGCGGATCCGCAGTTCCACGGGGAACTTCCGGACCCGCTCGGCGGGCCCCGAACCGTTCTCCTCGCCCTCTCCGGTGGCGAGGGCCACCGCCGCCCGGGCGATGGCGGGGCGGTCGGAGCCGACGGTGGTCAGCGGCGGATCGGTCAGGCCCGCCTCCTTGACGTCGTCGAAGCCCGCGACGGCGAGTTCGCCGGGGACATCGAGGCGCAGTTCGCGGGCGGCCCGCAGGACACCGATGGCCTGGTCGTCGGTGGCGCAGAAGATGGCGGGTGGGCGGTCGGGGCCGGCCAGCAGGTCGAGCGCCACCTCGTAGGCGTCGTACCGGTTGAACGGCGAGTGGAAGAGCCGCCCCTCGGTGGAACGGCCGGCGGCGCGCATCGCCTGCCGCCACCCCTCCACGTGGTCGGTGACCGGGTCACCGACGGTCGGGGTGGACTCGGTGCCGCCGAGGCAGGCCACGTAGGGGTGGCCGTGGTCCAGCAGGTGGGCCACCGCCGCGCGGGCGCCGCCCACGTCGTCGAGGACGACCGCGACCTCGTTGTCCCCGAAGGCCTCG
Source organism: Streptomyces calidiresistens (assembly GCF_014141525.1). Classification (GTDB taxonomy): domain Bacteria; phylum Actinomycetota; class Actinomycetes; order Streptomycetales; family Streptomycetaceae; genus Streptomyces; species Streptomyces calidiresistens. The sequence goes on along the minus strand of NZ_VKHS01000093.1, from coordinate 1,525 downwards.
GGCCGCTCGTGCAGCAGCACCACCCGGGCGTCCCAGGCCTCGATCTCGGCGGCGGCGTTCTCGCTCGGCCCCTGGCCGATGAGGATCAGGCCGGATACCCGCATGCCGAGGAAGGCGCGCAGGTAGTGCACCTCGCGCTCGTCGAGGTAGTCGGAGTTGCCGACCAGCACCATCTTGCCGCCCTCGGCCGCCGCCTGTTCGACGGCGTGCGCGAGTTCGGCGAAGAAGGGCTGTCGGGCGTCGGGGACGATCAGACCTATCAGGTCGGTGCGCTGGGAGGCCATGGCCTGGGCGACCCGGTCGGGGCGGTACCCCAACTCCTTGATCGCGGCCAGGACCCGCTCCCTGGTCCCCGCGGCCACCGGGCGCGGTCCGTTGTTGATGACATAACTGACGACGGCGGTGGAGGTGCCCGCCAGCCGTGCCACATCGTCCCGCGTCACCTTGGCCACCGCGACAGTGTACGCGCGGGCCCCGACGCCCCCCGGCCCCGTCTCAGGCCCGGCGGGCGGCCTGCTTGACGACCTCCTCGGCCTCCCGGGTCACGGCCCTGGCCTGCTCGCGGGCGGGGTCGTTCTTCTCCGGGACGACGAAGCGGTAGCCGACGTTGCGCACGGTGCCGATCAGCGACTCGTGCTCGGGGCCGAGCTTGGCGCGCAACCGCCGCACGTGCACGTCCACGGTGCGGGTGCCGCCGAAGTAGTCGTAGCCCCAGACCTCCTGGAGGAGCTGGGCGCGGGTGAAGACCCGGCCCGGGTGCTGGGCGAGGTACTTCAGCAGCTCGAACTCCTTGAACGTGAGGTCGAGCACGCGGCCCTTGAGCTTGGCGCTGTAGGTGGCCTCGTCCACCGAGAGGTCGCCGTTGCGGATCTCCATGGGGCTGTCGTCGGTGACCATCTGGCGGCGGCCGACGGCCAGCCGCAGCCGGGCCTCGACCTCGGCGGGGCCGGCGGTGTCGAGCACCACGTCGTCCACGCCCCAGTCGGCGGTGACGGCGGCCAGGCCGCCCTCGGTGACGATGAGGACCAGGGGACAGCCGGGGCCGGTGGAGTGCAGGAGCTGGCACAGGGAGCGGACCTGGGGGAGGTCGCGACGGCCGTCGACGAGGATGACGTCGGCGCTGGGGGCGTCCACCAGCGCGGGGCCCTCGGCCGGGGCGACGCGCACGTTGTGGAGCAGGAGCTCCAGGGCCGGGAGGACCTGGGAGGAGGGCTGGAGGGCGTTGGTCAGCAGCAGCAGGGAACTCATGGCGGGCGGTTCCTTCCTCGGTCCCGGCAATGTGGACGACTTCGGAACGGACGTCTCCGACGCGCCGCGGGCGACGCTGCCCGAAAAGCGCGAAAGGACCCGGTACGGCATCGGTGCCCGGATCCTTCTGGGCAAAGAGCATAGCCCGGGAGGACCCCCGCGCGCAGGGTTCGTGTCACATCGCGGATACCCGGCGGGCACATTCCGCCGGCTCGTTCGTCGCCCGACGGTAACCGGGAGGGCCCGCGGGCCGGGCCCGGAACCGGCGGCGGAGGGG
>NZ_VKHS01000929.1 GCF_014141525.1 Streptomyces calidiresistens | reverse complement strand
CCAGGGGGTTGGTGGGCAGGCGCTCGGAGACCGGGGGGAGGTTTCCGGCCTCGACGCGTTCGGCGAGCATGGGGGCCTCGGGGCCCTTGGCACCCCCGCCGCCGTTGCCGTTCCCGCCGCCGTCGGGCTCGGTGGAGAAGACGCTGCACGCGCTCGCGGACATGCCGGCCATCGCGATGAAGGCGGTGTTGCGCAGTACGGCCCGGCGGGTGGTGCCGATCGGCACGCCCCTCGTTTCGGTCATCATCGACCCCTTTTCGGCATGGCTCGACCACGGTTTGGACAGGGGAACGCGCACGGCGTCATTCCCGGACCGCTGCGCGTGACACGCGGACACGCTCGACCACCGTCCAAATGGACGTGAAAATTTCGGTGGAGCGTCAACACTTTCGGTGGCGGTAACGTAGGCGGACCCTCCAAGACGGTCAACCCCCCGAGCGCCAGATCCTTCTCCCGACTTTGCGTCAAACCGCAGCACCGCAGGCCAGAAAGCGTTTCCCATCCGAGGGCCTCCCGGGAGCCCCCGAAAGCTTTCCGGCGCGTTCGCCCTGTTGACTCCCTCCCACACCTCCGCCTAGGTTCGGGACGAAAATTCTCGTCTCACTTGTGAAACTTTCAGGGCAGGTGCGTGTGACCGGTATCGAGATCGGCCGTCAACCCCTGCGACGGATCGACGGCTTCGGCTTCTGCGAGGCGTTCCAGCGCGCCCGCGTCATGCGGGAACTGCCCGAGGGTCCCCGGCGGGAGGTGCTGGACCTGCTGATGAGCCGCCGCACCGGCGCCGGACTGAGCATCCTGCGGCTGGGCATCGGGTCCTCCACCGACTCCTCCGGCGACCGGATGCTCTCCGTCCAACCCGAGGATCCGGGCGGACCGCGGGCCGAACCGCGGCTGCGCTGGGACCGCGACGACAACGGACAGCTGTGGCTCGCCCGCGAGGCCCGCCGGTACGGGATCCGGCGCTTCTTCGCGAGCGCCTGGAGCGCCCCCGGCTACATGAAGGACAACGGGAGCGACTCCGACGGCGGCTCGCTGCTGCCCGAGTGGTACGAGGCCTACGCCCGCTACCTGCTGGGGTGGACCGACCTCTACCGGGCCGAGGGCATCGCCGTCACCGACCTCGCCTTCACCAACGAGCCGGACTTCACCATCGACTACGCCTCGATGCGCTTCACGCCGGCCGAGGCCGCCGCCTACACGAAGGTCATCGGCCCCCGGATCCGCCGCGCCGGCCTGCGCCTGGCCGGGTGCGACTCCTACGGCTGGAAGGGCGCGGTGGAGTACACCCGGGCCGTCGAGGAGGACCCGGAGGCCGCCGCGCTGATGGACCTGCACACCGGCCACCCCTACGAGGCCCCGGTGGACCGGCCGCTGCCCACCCGGAAGCCGACCTGGATGTCGGAGTGGTCCCCGGACGGCGACACCTGGAACGAACGCTGGGACGACGGGAGCGGCTTCGACGGCATGGCGGTGGCCCGCCAGATCCACGACTCGTTCACCCTCGGGGAGGTCAACGGCTACGTCTACTGGTTCGGCGTCTCCACCGGCACCACCCGGGCACCGATCCGGGTGGACGACGACGGGAAGGGTTACCGGGTGGCCAAACGGCTGTGGGCGCTCGCCGGGTGGAGCCGGTGCGTGCGCCCCGGCGCGGTGGCGCTGCGGGTGACCTGCGACCACCCCGACCTGCTGGTCACCGCCTTCCGCAACGAGGGCGGGGGCCGGGTGGTGGTGGTCCTCAACACCGCCGGGGAGACGATCCGCGCCGACCTCCCGGGCCTGGAGGGCAACGCCTGGGCCACCGACGAGGAACGGTCGATGGCCCCCGCCGGCACGGTGCGCGGAACGGCCGCCTTCGCCCCGCGCTCGCTCACCACCCTGGTCACCGTCTGAGACGCCCCCCGGAGCGCGGGGCTCCGGGCCCCCACACGCC
>NZ_VKHS01000928.1 GCF_014141525.1 Streptomyces calidiresistens | reverse complement strand
CGTCGTCATCGATCTCACGGACCCGCACGCGTTCAGCCACGTGAGCATTCTGATGGTCCGGTGCCGCCCGGCACAGCAACCGCGCGGCATATCACGACAGGGCGAACGTTGCCTGACGCGGCACTAGTTGCTCGCGCTGGGCGGCGACGTCCGCCCGCCGAGCCTCGGTTGCGGCGGCCACCTGCGCCCCGCCGCTGAAGGTGAGCCCTTCCTCGCGGGCAATCTTACTCACGGTCGCCGCGCTGCGCCTGATGGACCGGGCGATGGCGTTCCGCGACGTGCCCTCGGCGTGCAACTGGCGCACCGCCTGGCGGTGCTGCTCGCGGCTCGGCTCGGTCACGGCTGTTCACCTCCGCCGGGCATGCGTACGCCCCACCGCGAGGGCGGGGTGTACGGGGGGGTGAAGTTTTCAGGAACGCCGGAGGCGCCACTCACAATAGATCACGGAAAAGTAACGATGCAACCGATGGGGAGGTTCTGACTGCCCGACGGCTGGCAGACTCCTAGAACGCTTCACTTCACGATTACCAAGGGCTGTTGTCGCGCACTGTCCGGCCTTCTGTGAAGCCACAGGCAGGACCAGAGGTCAGGGGTTCAAACCTGGCCTGTGGCCTTGCCTGGGACATGTATTGATTTGTCACTAAATGGTGTCTGCCGCGTATCTGGTGTGTGGGGCCCGGAAGTATCCCCTGACGCGGGCGGGGAATTTCTGGATTCCGTGGAGGATGCTGCGGGTTGATGCCTCCAGTTGAGCCCGGTTTTCGATGACCTTGTCGGCGAGTTGACGTTTGAGGTCGGCGTTGACGAGTTCGTCGGGGTTGAGGTGTGGCGCATAGGCCGGCAGGAAGTGCAGTTCGATGGAGTCGGTGTGCTCGGCGACCCATGCGTTCACTTTTTTGGAGCGGTGAACGGGGTGCCGGTCCACGATCAGGTGGATTTTCTGTTCGGGAAAATTGCCGATCACCCGCTTGAGAAAGGTGATGCAGGTGGCAGCGGTGAAGCGGTCGGCGAACACGGTGAAGTGCATGGTGCCCCGGGTGGAGATCACCGACATCGCGTTCACGCCGTACCGCTGTCCGCTGCGGGCCACGATCGGCGTGTTCCCCCGCTCCCCCCAGGTGCGGCCGGAAACCTGATCGGAGCGGATCCCGACCTGATCGGCGAACATGACCAGGGCGTTCTCGGCCGCCGCACGGGCCCGGATCGCCGGATAGGTGGTGCGTGTCCACTCCTCGATGGCGGCGGGGTCGGCCTCCCGGGCCCTGCGGTCGGGCCGCTGGAACGACAACCCCATCCGATCCATCAACTTGCACAACCCGCCGTGGGAGAATCTCACCCCGAAATGCCGGTGCAGGAATTCGTTGACTTTCCTCGTCGTCCACAGCATTCCACCGAGACCGAGCTGCTCGGGGCAATATTCGATGATGGCCTGCCGGACGGCGGCCTCCTCGCTCTCCGACAGGAAACGACACGAGCCGACCTTCCGACCGGGTTTTCCGGACCGCAACGCCTCCGCTCCGCCACCATCACGACGAGCCCTCCACCGACCGATCGACTTGGTCGACACCCCGAAGACCCTCGCCGCCTCGGCCACCGGTAACCCCGCGTCGATCGCAGCCATCACCCGCATCCGCACAGCCTCCTGCTGAGCAGGCGAAAGCCTCCGCATGTCCCCACTCAAGTCATCACCCATGCCACGCCAACGAGCGAGACACCGAAAAGTGACGGATCAATAGCTGCGCAACCGTGGTAGGGCGCGGTCCGAGATTCGACGAGTGGCACACTGCGGCAAAGAGTCTCGGTTCGACCACTAGTGCCGCGTCAGGCAACGTTCGCCCTGTCGTGATATGCCGCGCGGTTGCTGTGCCGGGCGGCACCGGACCATCAGAATGCTCACGTGGCTGAACGCGTGCGGGTCCGTGAGATCGATGACGACG
>NZ_VKHS01000927.1 GCF_014141525.1 Streptomyces calidiresistens | reverse complement strand
GGATCGGAGCTGCGTATAAGAGAAAGGGGGTGTTCGGGTACGGGGCCACGGCTGTTCCTCCCGGTCTCGGAAATCGCGCGGATGCTCGGTTAACGCGGGTAGACCGGTCCGGGTCACGCCCGATCGGGGCGAATTCTGGTTCAGATGTTCGACGTGCCCGGGGTCGGCGGAGGCGAGTGGGGGCGGACCGCCCCACCGACGCGAACGGCCCCGGGTCGTGTGCCGCACCGGGAGATCGGTGCGCCACGACCCGGGGCCGTGCATACATATGCGAAATGATCGGTGACCCGCGGTGGTGATCCGAGCCGGGTCCGGGCGGACGTTCCCGGCCGGTGGTCCCCCGCCGGACGTCGCCGGGCCCCGCCGGAGCCGGCCGGGAACCGCCGCTCAGTCCGTGCCGGACTCGATCGCGGCGTGGTCCAGCGCCTGCTCGTCCACCGCTCCCGGATCCTCCTCGGCGCCGAGGCTCGCGATGGCCTCCGCCCCGCCCGGCGCCGGCTCGCCGATCAGGCCCTTCCACGCCGCGAGCCGCCCACCGGCGGCGTACTGCTCCAGCTTGGCCCGGGAGTCGGCGATGTCGAGGTTGCGCATGGTCAGCTGGCCGATCCGGTCGTCCGGGAAGAACGCCTGCTCGTGGCTGCGCTCCATGGACAGCTTCTCCGCGTGGTAGCTCAGCTGCGGGCCGGTGGTGTCCAGGATCGTGTAGTCCTGGCCCCGGCGCAGCCGCAGGGTGACGCTGCCGGTGACCGGGTAACCCACCCAGCGCTGGAGGCTCTCGCGCAGCATGAGCGCCTGCGGGTCGAACCAGCGGCCCTCGTAGAGCAGCCGCCCGAGCCGGCGCCCCTCCACGTGGTACATCGCGACGGTGTCCTCGTTGTGGATGGCGTTGAGCAGCCGCTCGTAGGCGATGTGCAGCAGCGCCATGCCCGGGGCCTCGTACACGCCGCGGCTCTTGGCCTCGATGACGCGGTTCTCGATCTGGTCGGACATGCCCAGACCGTGCCGGCCGCCGATCGCGTTGGCCTCCCGGACGAGGTCCACGGGGGAGGGGAACGCCTTGCCGTTGATCCGCACCGGACGGCCGTACTCGAAGTCCACGGTGACGTCCTCGGCCGGGATCTCCACGGCCTCGTCCCAGAACCGGACGCCCATGATCGGGGAGACGATCTCCAGCGGGGTGTCGAGGTACTCCAGGCGCTTGGCCTCGTGGGTGGCGCCCCAGATGTTGGCGTCGGTGGAGTACGCCTTCTCGGCGGAGTCGCGGTAGGGCAGGTCCCGCTCGGAGAGCCAGACCGACATCTCCTGCCGGCCGCCGAGCTCGGTCACGAAGTCCCGGTCCAGCCAGGGCTTGTAGATCCGCAGGTCGGGGTTGGCGAGCAGGCCGTAGCGGTAGAACCGCTCGATGTCGTTGCCCTTGTAGGTGGAGCCGTCGCCCCAGATGGAGACGGAGTCCTCGTGCATGGCCCGCACCAGCAGGGTGCCCACCACCGCGCGGCCGAGCGGGGTGGTGTTGAAGTAGGTCTGCCCGGCGGACCGGATGTGGAAGGCTCCGGCGGTCAGCGCGGCCAGCCCCTCCTCCACCAGGGCCTCGCGGCAGTCGATGAGCCGGGCGCGCTCGGCCCCGTAGGCGAGGCCGCGGGCGGGCACGTCGTCCAGGTTCGGCTCGTCGTACTGGCCGACATCGGCCGTGTAGGCGTAGGGGATCGCGCCGCCCTCGCGCATCCAGGCCACCGCGACCGAGGTGTCCAGGCCACCCGAGAACGCGATGCCGACCCGCTCGCCGACTGGAAGTTTATTCAGAACCTTCGACATGTATGCATAGTAGGGCCCCGCCGCGCCGGGCGCCGCCCGCGTCCGGTGGGGGGCGACCCCGGCCCCGGGGGCGGTGCCCGGCGCGCCGGCCCTCAGCGGCCCGGTTGGGGCGTGGGTTCCGGCTCGGGGA
>NZ_VKHS01000926.1 GCF_014141525.1 Streptomyces calidiresistens | reverse complement strand
TAATAAAAAAACCAAGACATATGTCTTGGTTTTTTTATGGCTAGGATTATTGAGATTGTTGCTTTTTTTTTTTTTTAGATGGGTATAAGAGACAGGGGGGGTGGGGGCGGCGGTCCTCATGCCAGTACCAGGCTTTCGGCGATCTCGCGGAGTCGTATGCGCGCCAGGGCGAGATTGCCCTCGCGCCGATCGATCCACAGGTGGACGAAGACACTGCTGTCCAGGACGCCTCCCACGAAGTGGATCAGGTGGTGGCCGCCGGGGGCGGTGACGATGACGCCCTCGACCGGCGGGGCGCCCTTCTCCGGTTCGGGGGTGTCCGGGGGCACGAACGCCGTGTGCTCGGCGGCCATCCGGGCCAGTTCGGCGGTCTCCGCGGCGGTGGCCTCGTGGTCGCCGCTGGGCGACTCCCCGGCGGTGCCCAGCGCGAGGCCGCTGATCCAGTCCACGACGGCGGCGCCGCGGGCCCCGGGCAGCGTCATCGCCGCCAGCAGGCACTCGTCGATTCCGGGCATGCGACGTGGTCCTCCCCGCTGCTGTGGTGCCGGTGGTACCGGCCGAACATCCATCGGGCGCCCCGGGGGCGCTGTGGCGAGGAGATTACGCATCGTGCCGGAGGAGGCGCGGGGTTCCGACCACTATTTGCCTGCAAGTGCCAGGAGTTGATCGGGTGACGTTCGGTGTCGAGTGTTTGACACGTGCATATGCCAGAGATGTTCGACAGCGGCACACCCGGGCGACACAGCGACACCACGACGACCGCACGAAACCCCCGGAAGGAGGGCACGCCGGGGGCACATCGGCGCCCCCGGCGGGGCCGTCGACGCGACGCGTCGGGGACACCGGACGGGGGCCGTCCGCGGGTCGGTGGAGCCGGGAAGGGGGCGGGAGCCCGCCAACCGGCGCCCCCCGATTCGCGTTTATCGATCCGTGACCCGGTAAGCCGACAGACCAGAGAGGCGCGTACGAAAGGGTTCCCACGAAAGGCACACCATGACCACCACTCAAGTGATCATCCTCGTGGCGGTGTTCGCCGTCCTCGTTCTGGTCTATCTGGCCCTCGGGCCGGTGATGAAGCGGCGTCGGGGCGACCTGCGCGGACGCTTCGGTCCCGAGTACGACCGGGCCGTGGACCGTCACAACGGTGACGAGAAGGCCGCCCGCGCCGAGCTCTCCGAGCGGCTCAAGCGGCACGGGGACCTGCGGACCCGGACGCTCCCGGCCGAGGAGCGCGAGCGCTACCGGGCGCAGTGGGGGCAGGTGCAGCAGCGCTTCGTGGACGACCCCACCGGCGCCGTCGCCGAGGCCGACCACCTGCTGACCCGCCTGGCCCACGACCGCGGCTACCCGGCCGACTCGCACGACGACCGGATCGCCGCGCTGTCGGTGCACCACCCCCACCAGATCGACGGCTACCGCCGGATCCACGCCCTGGCCGGCCGCACCACCCCCGGGGACACCGCCACCGAGGACCTGCGCACCGCGATGCTCGGTGCCGGCGAGATCTTCGAGAAGCTGATGGACTCCCCCCACGCCGGCGACCGGGAGGACCGGGACCGGGCGGAGGGGCGCGGCGGCGGCATCGCCGAACGCCTGCACCTGCCGGGCGCCGGGCGCGAGGACCGGACCGACGGCACCGATGACCGGGTCGACGGGAACCGCCCCGCGCACCGCGCGGACCCCCGGGCCGACGGGGTGCCGGCCGAGGACCGGAACGGCGTGCGCCGATGACCCGAACCCCCGAGCGAAGTTCCCCGAACGGGTCCGCGCCCCGGGCGCCCCGCTCGCACCAGGACACCAGCGGAAAGGAGAGCAGGACAGTGGAGAACCGCGTGGAGGACCAGCGGCACACCACCGACACCGATCGGACGACGGACCCCGGCACCAACCCCGCCC
>NZ_VKHS01000925.1 GCF_014141525.1 Streptomyces calidiresistens | reverse complement strand
TTCAGAGTTGTATAAGAGACAGGGGAGGTGGGGTCGGTGGTGTCCCACAGCCGTACGGTGCCCGCTGTCGCCAGTTCCCCGGCCGGGACCTCGCGTTCGGTGGGGGCCACGGCCGCGAGGAGACGTCCGTTCCCGCTGAGGGCGACGGGCCCCGGGCCGGTGCCCGGCAGCCGCGCCAGCTCGCCGGTCCCGGCAGTGCTCCACAGCACGACATCGCCGTCGGCGTTCATGGCGAGCATGGATCCGTCCGCGGTCACGTCCAGGTCGGCCACGACCGCGGCCTGGTGGTACGTCCCGGGCGTCTCGTGCGCGGCCAGCAGCGGACCGAAGCCCACCTCGGGGTCCAACTGGTAGGCGATCAGCCCGAGTTGTCGGGACAGGCCGGGCCGGGAGTCGCGTAGCCGGGCGGCGTCGGCGGCGACGAGGCGGGCCACGGCCTCGGCGCGGTGGGCGTCGGCGGCGTCCCTCTCGGCGACGGCTTCCCGCTGGTAGACGACGGCCGTGACTCCGGCGGCGGCGACCAGCAGCGCCAGCACCACGAGGACGGAGAGGACGGCCGTGCGGGTCCGTCGCCGACGCCGCTCATGGCGCCAGGAGTGGCGCAGGAACGTGGTCAGCCTGGGGTCCGGGTCGGTGGCGGGGGCCGCGCCGGGCTGTCCGGTGACCGTGGTCAGCCCGGCGCGCTCGGCGCTTTCCCGGGCAGCGGCCAGCCGCACCCCCCGGTACAGCAGCGACGGCTCGCGTCCCGAGGCCCACCACTCGTCGGCGTCGGCGGCGATCGGTCGCCGGGCCCGCAGCCATTCCCGGTCGGCGTCGATCCAGTCGCGCAGCGTGGGCCAGGCGCGCAGCAGCGCGTCGTGGCTGATCCGGACGGTCCGGTCGTCCACGGTCACCAGCCGGGCGTCCACCAGTCGTCTCAGCGCTTCCGCTCCGGCGGCGGGGTCGGGCAGCCCCTCCAGCAGAGCCCGGCGGTCGGCCGCGCGGCCGGTGTCCGCGGTCTCGCTGTCGATGCGCACCAGACGCGTGAGCAGCAGCCGGGCGGCGGCCCGGCCCGCCGTGTCCAGCTCCTCGTACACCTCCTCGGCGGTCCGGGCGATGGCGCTGCCGATGCCTCCGACGGCCCGGTACCCGGCGAATGTCAGCCGCCCGCCGCTGCGTCGCCGCCAGGTGGCCCACAGGGTGTGGGAGAGCAGCGGCAGCACGCCGGTGGGTCCGCCGCTTTGGTCCACGGCGCCCAACTCGGTGAGGAGCAGGTCGGCCAGTCCGTCCTCCAGGACGAGGCCGGCCTCCGCCGCGGGGCGTTCGATCGCGGCGCGCAGCTCCTCACGGCTCATCGGTCCGGCCGGGACCTGATGGTCGCGCAGCACCGCCGCGAGGTCGGGCAGGGCCTGGGCGTGCGGATAGAAGTCCGAGCGCAGCGCGAGTACCACGAGTGCGCCTGCCTCGGCGGCGGCCCGCAGGGCGCGCACGAAGGCTTCTCGTTCGCGGGCGGACGGGCAGGCGGTGAACAGTTCCTCCAGCTGGTCCACGATCAGGAGCGGCCCGATGGGTCCGGCGTCCCGGGCTCTCGTCCCCGCCATCAGCCGGGCGATGGCCTCGGGCCGCTCGGTCAACTCCTCGCCGCTCAGCGGCCGATCCGGGCTGATCCGGGCCGCCAGGGTGTGCAGCGGGCGCTCCCCGGGGGTGAGCAGGATGGCGGGGGCGTGCGCGGTGCCGGGCAGCTCCTCGGTGGCCGCGCGGCGCAGGGCGGGCAGCAGCCCGGCACGCAGCAGGGATGTCTTGCCGGAACCCGAGGGCCCGACGACGATCAGCGGAGAGGAGGGGGACGCGGTGGCGCGGATGCAGGCGTCGAGGAGGTCCGCGAGCAGCCGCTCACGGCCGTGATAGAAACCGGCGTCGTCGACGGTGAAGGGTTCCAGACCCGGGTACGGGCAGGGGCCGGGC
>NZ_VKHS01000924.1 GCF_014141525.1 Streptomyces calidiresistens | reverse complement strand
ACCCACCCACGGCCCACGCGCACCGGGTACCCGCCGGCACGGTCCATCGACGCGTACGGGAACTGATCGAGGACGCCGTCGGAGGCGCGCTGTGCCACCTGCCCTCCCACGTCTCGGATTTCGCCGCCCCCGGGCTGCGCCCGTACCTGGACACCTACCTGCGCGGCTCACACGGCACGGGCGCGGAGGAACGGGCACGCGTGATGAAAACCCTCTGGGACGCCCTGGGAAGCGAGTTCGCCGGTCGACACGCTCTCCACGAACGTCTCTACGCGGGCAGTGCCACGCGAAATCGCCTCGATGCCTATGACCACGCCGTCGGCTCCGGGCTCGCCGGCCGTCTCGTCGCCGAGGCCGAAGTCGCTCCCGGACCCCCGGCGGATGGGTGAAAGCCCCTGCTCGGTACGCCGTCGCACCCGACGGAAGCTCCCGATGCGGGGTCCGGGACCGGCCGGACGGGAGAGAAGTGGGGCGGGCGGGGCACGGGAACACGTCGACCGGACGGAGGCCGACCGGACCGTCCGATGCCGGGCAGGGGAAACCGTGACCTTCGCTTCGGTCGTCGCCGATAGCCGGCCCCGACCACCACACCCGGGCTCCCGGACCCCGGGCCGGGCGGTCAGCGACCTCCGTCGCGGAATGGCGCCCCGTGACCGTCGACACCCGCGGCCGCCCGTCCCGACAGGAAAACCGATCGTGACCCTCCCGCTCGAACTTCCGAGCCGGCCTCCACTCTCGGTCGTATCCGGGACGGAACGGCTGCGCTGCACGGCATCACCGGCATCGCCCTCGGCGGCTCCCGTGGGAGATCAACGACGAGTTGGCGTCGTGGACGAAGGACGTGTGACCGGCGGCAGCGGTTCGGCGCCCGTGTCGTGGCGATCGGGTGCTCCGGGCCGCCCCCGGGCGTGGCCGCGCCGGCGGTGAACGCGCACGCGGCGGTTGGGCCCGCCGGCCTCACAGCCGGGATCTCAGCACGTCGACCTCGCAGCCCGGCGCGAACGGGTCGAAGCCGTGCCCGAGGAGCCAGCGGATCGCCAGCAGGCTCCGCAACGACCACCACCCGCGGATCACGTCGAGATCCACATCGCCGCCGTAGCCGGCGACGACATCACCGAGGTGCTCCTCGTGTCCGAGCGTGAGGACGGCGAGATCGAACAGGGCATCGCCCCGGCCCGCCTCGGACCAGTCGATGATGCCGGTGATCTCGTCGCCGTCGAGGAACACGTGGGCGATCTGGAGATCGCCGTGCGTGAAGGCCGGGGTCCACGGCCGGAGCACGGCCTCGGCGACCCGGCGGTTGCGGGTGACCAGCTCGGCGGGCAGGACGCCGTTCGCCACGAGCCATTCGCACTCGCCGTCGAGTTCCGCCGCCAACTCCTCGGAACTCTTTCCCGTCCGACCGAGCCGGGACGGCAGCGGCGCGTCGTGCAGCTTCCGGATGACGGCGCCCGCCGCGGCCCACGCCGCCGGGGAGGCCGTCGACGGCTTGCCGAGACGGCCGAGCGCCGTGCCCGGAACCGCGGCGAGCGCGAGTACGGGCGGCTTGTGCCACAGGATCTCCGGGGTCGGAACCGGCGCCAGGGTCATCGCCTCGACTTCGGTATCGAGGCGCCCCCGGTCGGCGTCCACCTTCAAGAACATATCGCCGACGCGCAAGGTCGCGCGTTCGGAATGGGCGACGACGACCTCAACCTCATCCATGGCGACCAGTGTCCCGGATGCCCCTCCGGTCATCGCCTGTGAGGACGCGTCGGATCGCGTCCCGTGCCATCCGACCGCCTCGGGGGCGACACCGGCCATACCGGCCCCGCCCCGCAGGCCCTGTACGGCTTCACCCACCACAAGACCTTGGGCCGGGCCCTCGTCCATGCCCTCACCCTCCTCGGCACCCTCATCCCTGTCTCTTATAAACATCTGACGCTTCCGACGAAGCTGCAAGTGCAG
>NZ_VKHS01000923.1 GCF_014141525.1 Streptomyces calidiresistens | reverse complement strand
TATAAGAGGCAGGCCGGGCGGGGGGCGGGTGCAGGAGTACGCGTTCCCGCCGGGGGCGAGCCTGCTCCTGTACACCGACGGGGTGAGTGAGGCGCGCGACGAGAAAGGGAGGTTCTACGACCCCGCGGCGGCACTGGACGGGCGGCGGTTCACCCGTCCCCGGCGGGTGCTGGACGTCCTGTTCTCCGACATCGCCGACCACACCGACGGGGCGCCCCAGGACGACATCGCGGTGCTGGTGGTGCGTCGCCCGGTGCCCGGCGAGGATCTCGACGACGGGGAGGGCGGTCGTTCGGGACGGCGACGGAGGGTCTCCCGGCCCGACGGGAGGGGCGGGTCGCGGAGGGCTGTCACCGAAGGTGAACGACCCGGTGCGGGCGATAACAACTGACGAACCATCAGATATTCGCCCCCGCCGTTGCCCGGTGATCTTTTGTCCCCTTTGGGCTCCCCGGTGATGAAACGTCCACCTGAAGAGAGCCTTAAATCACCTGCCGTGACTTGGAATTCGGCGAGGGCCTCTATTAACGTTCGATAACGCAGCGCGGTCCGGTACCGCCGTCGCAAGGGACGGCGCCGTGCTCTGCGTCGAATCCATGGGGGCGGGTCACCGCTCCCGGGAGCCGGGGAACCACTCAACCCGGGGTGAATCGGGCGGCCGACCCGCGTCGGCGGCCCGTAGGAGACGTTCCCGCTCCGAACCCGTCAGCTAACCCGGTAGGCGGATGAGGGAAAGGAGCGCCTTCGTGGCGTCGCAGCAGCCCGCTCCGGCGGAGGACGTGTACGGCCGGCCGACCGGCGCGTACCCCACCGTCGACACCGCCCACCGATTCGGTGGGAGCCCCTTCGAGGCGGACCGGTACGGTCACACCGATTGGTTCGGCCACTCGGCCCCCGGAGAGGCCGGCACCCCTTCTTCCTCCGGGGATACCCCCGGTGGTTCCTTCGAAAACTCCTTCCATCACGAGGGCTTCCCGGCCCCCCGCGCCGCGGGGGACGAGCGGGTCACCCCCGGGTCGACGGAGGATTTCGCACCCGCTTTCGACGCCTACCCCGCGCCGGCGGCATGGCCTCCGCCCAGGAGGGCGGCGACGCCTCCGGGGCCGACCGCGTCCGGTCCATCCCGGACCGGATCCCCGGCCTGAGCGCCTTCCTCTCCGACAAGGACGAGGAGGCCGCGACGACGCAGACCCCGGTGATCACCGCCGCCCCGCTGACCTCCGCGGGCGTCGCGGTCACCGCCGCCGCCCCCGGCTCGGATCCGTCGAGCGACCCGGGAGAGGCGCTGCGCTCCCGCATCCTGCAGCAGGCGGACGCCCAGGAGGCCATCGTCGAGGCCGAGCGCCGCGCCGAGATCGAGGCGAAGGCCGTCACGGCCGCCGCCGAGGAGGCCGCCGAACTCGCCGAGCGCGAGCGCCTGGAGGCCGAGGAGCGCGAGCGCGCCGAGGAGGAGCGCAAGCGGAAGGAAGAGGAGGAGCGCAAGCGCAAGGAGGAGGAGGAACGCCTCCGGCAGCTGCGCGAGAGCTACGTCGCCCCCCTCGCCTCGTACTCCCTCTCCTCCGGGTACGGCGCCGCGGGCGCCATGTGGTCCAGCGGCTACCACACCGGCACCGACCTGGTGGCCCCCGCCGGCACCCCCATCAAGAACATCCACACCGGCGTGGTCAAGGAGGCCGCCTGGGCGGGCTCCTACGGCTACCGGGTGGTGATCGAGCTGGCCGACGGCACCGAGATCTCCTACAGCCACCTGTCCTCCATGGCCGTGGTCGCGGGCCAGGAGGTCGTCACCGGTGAGGTCATCGGCAACGTCGGCTCCACCGGCAACTCCACCGGCCCCCACCTCCACCTGGAGGTCCAGCCGGCGGGCAGCGGCACCGTGGACCCGCTGGCCTGGATGCGCGGCAAGGGCGTCGCCATCTGATCCGGGGGCGCCCCGCGCCCCCATCCGCGCCC
>NZ_VKHS01000922.1 GCF_014141525.1 Streptomyces calidiresistens | reverse complement strand
GCGTCAGAGGTGTCTAACAGACAGACGTCCCCCGCTCCGGCGGATCGGCGAACCGGGCGGCCTGGAGGGCGTACATCTCCGCGTACCGACCACCCCGGGCGAGGAGTTCGGCCGGGTCACCGGACTCCACCACCGCCCCCTCGTGCAGCACGTGCACCAGGTCGGCGTCCCGCACCGAGGCCATCCGGTGGGTGATCAGCACGACGGTCCGCCCCTCGTCGGCCAACGCCCGGATGCGGTCGAAGACCTCCTGTTCGGCCCGGGCGTCCAGGGCGGCGGTGGGTTCGTCCACGATCAGCACGGGCGCGTCCCGGTAGGCGGCACGGGCGATGCCCAGCCGCTGCCACTGCCCGCCGGAGAGCTGGTGCCCGCGTTGGAAGACCCGGGAGAGCAGGGTGCCCCAGCGCCGCGGGAGCGAGTCCACGACCGCCGTCGCGCCCGCCTGCCCGGCGGCCCGGTCCAGCCGGGCCCCGGTCATCGGCTCCTCCGCGCGGCCGATGCCGACGTTCACCCGGGCGGTGAAGGGCCACCGATAGAAGTCCTGGCCCACCACCGCGAACCGGGAGAACAACTGCGCGCGATCGGCCCGGACGGTGTCCACCCCGCCGAACAGGATCCGCCCGGAGTCCGGCCGGTGGAGCCCGCAGATCAGCTTGACCAGCGTGGTCTTGCCCGAGCCGTTCTCCCCGACCAGGGCGGTGACCCGACCGGCGGGGACGGTCAGCGAGACGTCCCGCAGCACGGGGGAGGGCTTCTCCGAGCCGGGGAAGGAGAAGGTGACGTGCTCCACCGCGATCCCCACCGGCCCGTCCGGCACCGGCTCGCCGCCGACCGGGATCTCGCGGCCGGTGGACTCGGTGACCACCCGGTGCAGATCGTGCACGAAGAGGCTGTCCTCGTGCATGTTCGTCACCTGCGAGATCATCGAGTCCAGCGCCGAGGAGCCGGCGCGGATCGCCACCACCGCCGCGCCGGCGGCGGCCAGGGCCACCGCCCCGGTCCACAGCAGGCCGGCGAGCACCGCGTAGGCGGCCACGGCGGTGAGGCCGGTGAGGGCGGCGGCCGTCAGCCGGGTACCCGCCGCGATCCGGGCCAGCCGCGCCTGTTCCCCCTCGTAGGCCCGGGACATCGCCCCGAAGTGGTGCAGCAGGAAGGGGCCGATCCCGTGCACCCGCACCTCGGCGGCGGCGTCCTCCTCGATGATCAACCGGGAGATGGTGCTCGCGGCCCGGGTGTGCTGCACCCACTCGTGGTACGAGCGGTACCGGCCACGGGCGATGGTCAGCGTGGCCCAGGCGCCCGGCAGGGTCATCAGCAGCAGCATCGGCATGAGCACCGGGTGCAGCACCGCCAGCACACCGGCCGCCGCGACGAGGGAGATCAGCGCGGAGATCACCCGGGTGCCCTGCCCGACCATGCGCCGGGCGGAGGAGGCCCCGAACTGCGCGGACTCCAGGAGCTTGTGGAAGGCGTGGTCCTCGATGGCGGACAGCTCCACGGTCAGCGCCCGTCGCAGGTACCGCTCGCGGGCCAGCCGCTCCACCTTGGGCTGCAGGACGCCGTCGGCGTACGTGGTCACCGCCGCCAGCACCGCTCCCGCCGAGGCCGCGCCCGCCACGAGGAGGATCGCGGGGAGGGCGTCGCGCAGGCCGTCGGCGACGCCGGCGGGGGCGAGGATCGCCGCCAGCACGGCCTGGATGCCGAGCAGGGACACGGCGGCGGTGACGCCGCGCAGACTCTCGGCGAGCACCACGGTGCCGGTGGCGCGGCGGTCCGCGTCCCGGGCGAGGCGGGCGCAGACCAGCAGCATCCGGGGCAGTTGGACCAGGGTGCGGCGCAGGGTGAGGCCCGTGATCGCCTCGTCGTGGCGGGACCAGCCCATGTCGTACCGCAGTCGGCCGCCGAACAGCAGCCGCTCGGACTCCGAGACGAACTCCCCCTCCTCCCCGGCCC
>NZ_VKHS01000921.1 GCF_014141525.1 Streptomyces calidiresistens | reverse complement strand
GTGCCCCCGTCCCCCGTCGCGGACGGCGGGACCCCCACCCTCACCCACCACCACGGCGACCGCGTGGTGGTGACGGTCGGTGACACCGAGATCCTGTCCTACGTCTACCGCCCCGACCCGGAGCCGTACGAATCCCGCAAGCCCTACGCCCATCCGGTGCGCACCCTCGCCGGCAACACCGTCACCGGGTACCGGCCCAACGACCACCGGTGGCACAAGGGCGTGCAGATGACCTCCAGTCACCTGTCCGAGCAGAACTTCTGGGGCGGCAACTCCTACATCCACGGCAAGGGGTACCAGCGCATCCCCGAGCGGGTGGGGTGGATGCGGCACGACGGCTTCGAGGCGGTCGTCGCCGACGCCGACCGGGCGCGCCTGGAGGAGAACCTGACCTGGATCAACCACACCGGCGAGGAGTGGTGTCGCGAACGCCGGGGCCTGCTGGTGCACTCGGTGGACCCGGCCGGGGGCTCCTGGGCGCTGGACTGGTCGATCCACCTGACCAACGTCCGCGACCTGCCGCTGCGCTTCGGCAGCCCGACCACCGCCGGGCGGGAGATGGCGGGCTACACCGGTCTGCAGTGGCGCGGTCCGCGCGACTTCGCGGGCGGACGGGTGCTCACCCCCGCCGGCCCCTCCACGGACCGGGAGACCATGGGCACCCCGGTGGCCGACGCCCCCTGGCTGGGCTTCACCGCCGTGCACGACGAGGTGGACGACGCCTCCACCCTGGTCTTCGCCCACCACCCGGACAACGAGCGCTCCATCCACCCCTCGCACTGGTTCGTGCGCTCCCTGCCCTGGCCCACCGTCGCCCTCTCCTGGGCGTTCTTCGAGGAGTTCGAGCTCGCCCCCGGTGACTCCTTCTCCTACCGCTACCGGATGGTCGTCGCCGACGGCGAGTGGGACGTCGAACGGGTGGAGGGCTGGCTGAGGGACCACCCCTGGGACGAGGAGTCGGGCGGCGCGGGCGGGGCGGCCCGGTGAGCGCGGCGGCGCACGACGGACCCGGGGCCCCGGCCGGGCCGCACACCGTCGACGGGGTGCCCTTCGCCCCGCTGCCGGACCCGCTGCCCGGCGGCGTCGGGATCTCCCACATCACCGCCTACGACTGGCCCGCCGCCGACGGGGTCTGCTCGGGCAGTCCCCACCTGCACCTGGCCTGTGCCGAGGCGTACGTGGTCACGGCGGGGGAGGGCGAGGTGCAGACCCTCACCCCCTTCCTGCCGGAGGGCGCCCCGGAGCCCGGCGGCGGGAGCGTCGGGAGCCCTCCGAACGACGGGGGTGCCGCCCCCGGGCCGCGCGGGTACCGGGCCCATCCCCTGGCGCCGGGGGCGGTGGTCTGGTTCACACCGGGCACCGTGCACCGGATGGTCAACCGGGGCGGGCTCCGGGTGACGGTGATCATGCAGAACAGCGGCCTGCCGGAGGCCGGGGACGCCGTGCTGACCCTGCCGTCCGAATACCTCGTGGACGCGGAGACCTACGCCCGGGCGGTGGCCCTGCCGCCGCCCGACGACCCGGCGGCCGGGGAGGCCGCCCGACGGCGTCGGGACCTCGCCGTGGCCGGCTACGTCGAACTGCGGCGGGCGCTGGAGGCCGGCGACGACGGCCCGTTGCGGGAGTTCCGCGCGGCGGCGGCCCGGCTGGTGGCCCCCCGGGTGGCCGCCTGGCGCGAGCGCTGGCGGGCCGGGGCGATGGAGGCGGCCCTGAGCACCGGCCGGGTCCTGGACGCCCTGGAGCGGGGCGAGGAGCCGGATCCGGCCGAATCCCGGGTGCGGGCGGTGGAACCCACGCGCCACGGCGGATGGGGCATGTGCGGGCGCCGGCAGGAGTACGAGGTGCCCGGCACCACGGTGCCCCGGCGCCCGACGGACCACTGAGGCGCCCCCGCTCCCCCGGTGGGGCCCCGGGGCCCCACCGGGGGAGCGGTCGGGAACACCACGGGGAGGGGTTGGGGAG
>NZ_VKHS01000920.1 GCF_014141525.1 Streptomyces calidiresistens | reverse complement strand
GGGGGTGCCTGGAAGAAGAAGAGGGGGAAGCGCAGGGCCGAGGCGAGTGAGGAAAGTGTTTCCTCCGAGGGGGGCTTGCGGTGGTTCTCGAAGGCGGTGATGCTCTGGGCGGAGATGCCCGATGCCTCCGCGAGGGCGGCGAGGGTCATGCGTCGCCTCTTGCGTGCGAGAACGAGCCGTTCGGGGGTGAACACTTTCCTCAACTCCATACGTGCGGGGCGTTTCCGTTCAGGCCTGGAGGAACTCCACCAGGACGTCGGGGCCGCCGTCGCTGCTCGGCCGGTCGAGGTCGATGCTCGTACCGGGGTCGCTGTCGGGCAGGTCAATGGGGATACGGACCTGCCATTGGGTGACGTACTTGCCGCTCATGCGGACCGGCAGGGACAGTTCGGCGCGCAGCAGGCCGTCCTCGTGGCGTTCGTAGAGCAGGAACCACAGGGGCATGTCGTCCAGCTGAGCACCGAACTGGGCCTCGTCCCGACTGATGAGGGCGGCACAGGTTGGGGCCGGAGCTTTTCGTGAGCCAGTCCGGCACATTTAAGCTCAAGTGTTTTTTGATGAAAATCAAGGTGTGAGCGGAGCATTGTGCGCTCATCGGCAATGGTGAGCAAGAAAGTCCGTTCGGCAGTCATATTCGAATTCCCTCACTCGGCTTGGCGACTCACGCAACCACCTCGAGCAGGCCGACTCGGGCCAGTCCTTGAGCTGTCCGTGTCGCGCGCTCGGCCGGCACCCCGGGGAAGACGTCACCGGCGACTACCTCGCTTCCCATCACTGGACCTGCACGCATCTCGGCCACAGGTGCCGGCGCAGCAACCGGCGCGGCGGGCGGGGCGCCCGGCCTCGCGGGCCTGGACGCCTACACCCGGGCTGAAGGCGTCGAGCTGCGGTGGGACGCCACCGGGACCCGGGTCCGCAGGCCACCGGCCAACCGCGGCGGACAGCGCGCGTTCGTCTCCGACAAGAAGGCACAGAACACCATGAAGGCCACCGTCATGGCTGATCACCAAGGCCGCACGCTGTGGACAGACGGGCCGCGGCCGGGGCGGATGCACGATGCGGCCGCTGCCCGCACCAAAGGTATCGCCGTCTGCTTCCATCACTTCCCCACCGAGCCCGGTGTCCAAGGCACCTCGCTGCTGATGCTGATGGTGAAGTCCCGGCACAAGAAGCCGGAGAATGTCCGCTGCCACTTCAAGCCCTCCCCGGAGGCAATCTCCGAACTGACCAGCCTGCTCGCCCCGGGAGGCAGCAGCCGCTGATCTCTCGCTGTCCCGAAGCGCAAAGCCCCGGGCCGAGCGATAGCGTTTGTCGTGGAGAGAAAACCGGTCTGCGTCAGATCCGTCTCTTGCTTCTTGACGACCGGAGCGGACTGATATCAGTCGTTCGCTCCAGGGGTTTGCGCTGTGACGCTACCGGTATCGGTTGCCAACCTGCTCCATTGGGCCAGCAGGCGTATGGAGGTCTCGGACGGGCTGCCGGGTTCGGTGCCGTAGATGAAGAGGATCTGGTCGGGGTCGTCTGCGGGGGTGAGGGCCTGGTAGGTGATGGTGAGGTCGCCGACGAGCGGGTGATGGTAGTCCTTGGTGCCGGTCGTGCGCTGGTGGACTTTGTTGTCGGACCAGAAGCGGCGGAATTCCTCGCTGTGTATGGACAGGTCCCCGATCAGGGCACTTAGGGCCGGGTCATCGGGGTGGCGGCCCGCGTCGAAGCGGAGCATGGCGGCGGTGTCGGCGGCGACGCGGGGCCAGTCCCGATACAGCTCGCGCGCGTGCGGGTCGAGGAAGACGAAGCGGGCCTGGTTCCGCTCGGCTGCGGGGAGCGCGCGGAAGTCGGTGATCAGGCGTCCGGCGAGTGGGGTGTGGGCCAGCACGTCGAGGCGTCGTCCGAGGACGAAACCGGGGCGGCCGGTCTGTTGGAGAGTGTCCAGCAAGTCCCAGGTGGCGGGGTGGACGCGCTGGGGGCGGGG
>NZ_VKHS01000092.1 GCF_014141525.1 Streptomyces calidiresistens | reverse complement strand
CGCCCCGGGTCATCGGCGGCCACACCCCCGCCTGCACCGAGGCCGCCGCCGCCTTCTACGGTCGCCTGGCAGGCGGCGAACGGACCGGCCGGACGGGCACCACCCCGAAGATCGTCCGCGCCCGCGGAACCCGGGAGGCGGAGACCGTCACGATCCTGGAAACCAACCTGCGGCAGGTCAACACGGCCCTGGTCAACGAACTGGCGATGGTCTGCCACGACCTCGGCGTGGACGTGTGGGACGTGCTGCGGTGCGCGGAGACCCATCCCTCCGGCCTGCCCGCCCACCGTCCCGGGCCCGGCCCCGGCGGTCCGTGGCCGGCCATCGACCCCGGCCGGCTGCCCGGGGTCCGCCGGGGCCCGGGCGGGCTCCCGCGCATGGTGGAATCGGCGCGCTCCGTCAACGAACGGATGCCGGCCTACGTCACCGACCGGGTGGGCGCCCTGCTCAACGATCACGGCAAGTCGGTGCGCGACGCCCGGATCCTGCTGCTGGGCGTCACCCACCGCGCCGACACGGCCGACCGCACCGGCTCCCCCGCCGACGAGATCGCCCGCCGCCTGCTGGAGGGCGGGGCCCGCCTGAGCTACCACGACCCCCATGTACCGAGGTGGGCGCCCGGCGGCAGGGGGGTGCCGCGCGCGGACTCCCCCCACGAGGCCGCCGCGTCCGCCGACCTGACCCTGCTGCTCCAGGCCCACTCGGTCTACGACCTCCAGGGATTGGCCGCCAAGTCCCCCCTCCTGCTGGACACCCGGGGCGTCACCCCCGCCGGGGCGACCCACCGGCTGTGAGGCCCCCCGTACCGCCGGGACCGGCGCGCGAGGGAGGTGCTCCGGGGCACCGACACGGGACCCGACGGCCCGCGGCCCCGGCGGGAACGCCGGGGCCGCGGGCCGTCGTCGGGGCGCGGACCGGGGCACCGGCCCGGATCCCGGGGTCAGCGCGAGCGCGCCACCATCACCTCGACCCGCTGGAACTCCTTCAACTCGGAGTAGCCGGTGGTGGCCATGGCCCGACGCAGCGCGCCGAAGAAGTTCATCGAACCGTCCGGGACCCGGGAGGGGCCGAGCAGGATCTCCTCGGTCGTGCCCACCGTGCCCAGGTGCACCTTCTTGCCGCGCGGGAGCTCCTCGTGCGCCGCCTCCATGCCCCAGTGGTGGCCGCGGCCGGGCGCGTCGCTGGCCCGGGCCAGCGGCGAGCCCATCATCACCGCGTCGGCGCCGCAGGCGATGGCCTTGGGCAGGTCGCCCGACCAGCCCACACCGCCGTCCGCGATCACGTGCACGTACCGGCCGCCGGACTCGTCGAGGTAGTCCCGCCGGGCGGCGGCCACGTCCGCCACCGCCGTGGCCATCGGCACCTGGATGCCCAACACGTTGCGGGTGGTGTGCGCGGCGCCGCCGCCGAAGCCCACCAGCACACCGGCCGCGCCGGTGCGCATCAGGTGCAGGGCGGCGGTGTAGGTGGCGCAGCCGCCCACGATGACCGGCACGTCCAGCTCGTAGATGAACTGCTTGAGGTTGAGCGGCTCGGCGGCCGAGGAGACGTGCTCGGCGGAGACCGTGGTGCCCCGGATCACGAACAGGTCCACGCCGGCGTCCACCACGGCCTTGGAGAACTGCGCGGTGTTCTGCGGGGAGAGCGCGGCGGCGGTGACCACACCGGCCTCCCGCACCTCGCGGATGCGACGACCGATCAGGTCCTCGCGGATGGGCGCGGCGTAGATCTCCTGGAGGCGGCGGTTGGCACCCGCCCCGTCCAGCTCGGCGATCTCGGCGAGCAGCGGCTCGGGGTCCTCGTGCCGGGTCCACAACCCTTCGAGGTTGAGGACGCCCAGGCCGCCCATCTCGCCGATCCGGATGGCGGTGGCCGGGGAGACCACGGAGTCCATCGGCGCGGCCAGGAAGGGCAGCTCGAAACGGTAGGCGTCGATCTGCCAGGCGATCGAGACCTCCTTGGGGTCGCGGGTGCGGCGGCTGGGCACCACGGCGATGTCGTCGAAGGCGAACGCCCGCCGGCCGCGCTTGCCCCGACCGATCTCGATCTCAGTCACGTGTTCGAACCCTTCCTGCTGTGCCCCGGCGCGCGCGGGTGCGCGCCGCCGTCCTCGTTCGCCCCGGCCGACGCCTCGCCGTCGGGCCCCGGGCGGATCCCAGTATTCCCGGCCGGGCCCCGGGGGCACACGTCCGTCCCGGGCCCGGCACGCCGCACGTCCCCACCACCGCCGGACACGACGGGGCCCGCGCGGTCGGACCGGCGGGTGCCGGCCGGCCGCGCGGGCCCGTGGCCGCTCAGCGGCTGACGTAGTTCGGCGCCTCGGTGGTCATCTGGATGTCGTGCGGGTGGCTCTCCTTGAGCCCCGCCGCGGTGATCCGCACGAATCGGCCCTCGCTCTGCAGCTCCGGCACGGTGCGGCAGCCGAGGTAGTACATGGACTGGTTCAGGCCGCCCACGAGCTGCTGCACCACCGAGGCCAGCGGGCCCCGGTAGGGCACCTGGCCCTCGACGCCCTCGGGCACCAGCTTCTCGTCGTCGGTGACGCCCTCCTGGAAGTACCGGTCCTTGGAGAAGGACCGGGTCTCGCCCCGGCTGCGCATGGCGCCGAGCGAGCCCATGCCCCGGTAGGACTTGAACTGCTTGCCGTTGATGAAGCGCAGCTCGCCCGGCGACTCCTCGCAGCCCGCCAGCAGGCTGCCGAGCATCACGGTGTCGGCGCCGGCGACCAGGGCCTTGGCGATGTCGCCGCTGTACTGCAGGCCGCCGTCGCCGATCACCGGCACGCCGGCGGCCCGGGCGGCGAGCGCCGCGTCGTGGATGGCGGTGATCTGCGGCACGCCCACGCCCGCGACCACCCGGGTGGTGCAGATGGAGCCCGGCCCCACGCCCACCTTGACGGCGTCGGCGCCGGCGTCCACCAGGGCCTGCGCGCCGTCGCGGGTCGCGACGTTGCCCGCCACGACGTCCACGCCCGGGTGGTTGGACTTGATCTTGGCGGTCATGCCCGGGACGAGCTTGGAGTGGCCGTGCGCGGTGTCCACCACGATGAAGTCCACGCCCGCCTCGATCAGCGCCTCGGCGCGCTCGTAGGCGTCACCGGCCACGCCGACCGCCGCGCCCACGATCAGCCGGCCCTCGGCGTCCTTGGCGGCGCGCGGGTACTTCTCGGCCTTCACGAAGTCCTTGACCGTGATCAGGCCGCGCAGCATCCCGGCGTCGTCCACCAGGGGCAGCTTCTCGATCTTGTGCCGGCGCAGCAGCTCCATGGCCTCGGGGCCGGAGATCCCGACCTTCCCGGTGACCAGCGGCATCGGCGTCATGACCTCGCGGACCTGCCGGCTCTGGTCGGTCTCGAAGGCCATGTCGCGGTTGGTGACGATGCCCAGCAGTTTGCCCGCCGCGTCGGTGACCGGGACGCCGCTGATCCGGTACCGGCCGCAGATCTCGTCGGCCTCGCGCAGGGTGGCGTCCGGGCGGATGGTGATCGGGTCGGTCACCATGCCGGACTCGGAGCGCTTGACCTCGTCGACCTTCGCTGCCTGGTCCTCGATGGAGAGGTTGCGGTGCAGCACGCCGGCGCCGCCCTGCCGGGCCATCGCGATGGCCATGCGGGCCTCGGTCACCCGGTCCATGGCCGCGGAGAGCAGCGGGATGTTGACCCGCACGTTGCGCGAGAGCCGGGAGGAGGTGTCGATGTCCTCCGGCGTCATGTCCGCGGCGCCGGGCAGCAGCAGGACGTCGTCGAACGTCAGCCCCAGGGGGGCGAACTTCGCGGGAACCTCCGGCACCCCGTGGGTTGCTCCGTCGGTGTTACTGGTCATGACACCCTTCCACAGCTCTTGCCCGACCCGGACCACCATGCTAGTGCCTGGGACCGGCCCACCGGGCCGGCGGCGGGACGGGCGGCCCCGGGCTCATCGATCGGCGAGGGCCCGCAACCGGCTGAGCGCGCGGTGCTGGGCCACCCGGACGGCCCCCGGCGACATCCCCAGCCGGCGCCCGGTCTCCTCGGCGGTCAGGCCGACCGCGACCCGGAGCACCACCAGGCGCCGGAGGTGGTCGGGGAGTTCGTCCAGCAGGTTCTTGGCCCACTCGGCGTCGCTGCTGAGCAGGGCCCGCTCCTCGGGACCGAGCGAGTCGTCCGGCCGCTCGGGCATCTCGTCGGAGGGGACGGCGGTACTGCCGGGCCGGCGCAGGGCGGCGCGCTGGAGGTCGGCCACCTTGTGCTGGGCGATGGCCACGACGAACGCCTCGAAGGGGCGACCGGTGTCCCGGTAGCGGGGCAGCGCGCAGAGCACCGCCAGGCAGACCTCCTGCGCGAGGTCGTCCACCAGGTGACGGGCGTCGCCGGGCAGCCGGTTCAACCGGGTGCGGCAGTAGCGCAGCGCCAGGGGGTGAACCAGGGCGAGGAGGTCGTGGGTGGCGCGGGGATCCCCCTGCGCCGCAAGCCGGACGAGGGCGCCGATCGCCGAGCTCTCGTCTTCGCGCATCCCCCCATGGTGCACCCCCGTTCCGGTGTTCGAGTCACTCCGGGTGGGGTTGTGCACCGAGTTGTTACCGCTCCGGTTCCCCGTCTCCACCGGCTCGCGACCATCCGCGCCGTCCCCCGAACGGGGGGGGTCGGCGACGGGATCCCCGCCGGATCCGGCGTCCCCGGATCCCGTCGAGGTGTCCGACACACCGTCCACCGACGCCCCGGGGCGTCGGTGGATGGTGTGCTTCGCGCGGGTATCGACCGTCATGTCCCGGGCCCTCCCCTCACGCCTGGCCGTCTCGTCACCGGGAAGCGTCATGCCTCCAGCATGCGGCACGCCGGGACGTTTCGGCCCCGGGCGGGTCCGGCATCGGGCCCGCCGACCGCCCGGGGCCACCGGCTCAGCGCACCAGGCCCCAGCGGAAGCCCAGCGCGACGGCGTGCGCCCGGTCCGAGGCTCCCAGCTTCTTGAACAGCCTCCGGGCGTGGGTCTTGACGGTGTCCTCGGAGAGGAACAGCTCGCGGCCGATCTCGGCATTGGAGCGGCCGTGGCTCATGCCCTCGAGCACCTGGATCTCGCGGGCCGTGAGGGTGGGGGCGGCCCCCATGTCCGAGGAACGCAGCCGGCGCGGGGCCAGCCGCCAGGTGGGATCGGCCAGCGCCTGGGTGACCGTGGCCCGCAACTCGGCCCGGGAGGCGTCCTTGTGCAGGTAGCCGCGGGCCCCGGCGGCGACCGCGAGGGCCACGCCGTCCAGGTCCTCGGCCACGGTCAGCATGATGATGCGCGCGCCGGGATCCGCCGAGAGCAGGCGGCGAACGGTCTCCACACCCCCCAGGCCCGGCATCCGGACATCCATCAGGATGAGGTCGGAGCGGTCGGCGCTCCACCGGCGGAGGACCTCCTCGCCGTTGGCCGCGGTGGTCACCCGCTCCACACCGGGCACGGTGGCCACCGCGCGGCGGAGCGCTTCTCTGGCCAGTGGGGAGTCGTCACAGACGAGGACGGAAGTCATGGCCGCCCTCCGCAGCTGATGCGCATCACCTTGGAACCTCCAGGCTGTCGTGCAGTCTCACCGTGCGGATGGGGTCGGGTCCGCGAACCCGAAGCCTGTGCCACCCGCCTCGCTCTCTCAACGACGGTCACCCGAAAGAGTTACGGGCTTCTCACGGGGTGTTCATCGGCCGGATGGGTGCCGCCCATGGGGGCGACCCCTGCCGGGGTCGGACCGGGAGGCGCGCCGGTCCGGCGCGGTCGGCCCCGCCGCGGCCCGGGCCGCGGCACCCGGAATCCGGGCGTCCGAAGGGTCAAGAAGTCGAAAAGGTTGGGACGGTTGGGGTCGCGGCGGTGTCGGGCCCGGCCGACCGGGCAGGCGCGATGACGGAAGCGCCCGACCACCGCTTCCCCACCGGAGTCCCCGCCGCATGATCACCACCCTACGTGACGTGACGGTGACGCGACAGGGTGATGACCACAGACACGCCGAACATTCGTTTTTGCACCATTTGGACACGCTTGCCATGGCTGATGCTTATATGTCTATATTCAGCTGGTAGTCATATTTACATTCGCCTTCTTGTGGAAGGCGCACCATATCGACCAATCCACCGAGCGACTGATTGACCGATCAACCGATCGACTCATCGGGCCCCCGGGCCATCGGTCCACCGACCACACGTCGAACCCGTCACCACCCGCCTCGGCCCCGCACCGGACCGATGACGGACCGGAACCATCACAGCGGCACACTGCACGTACTCGAGGGGATACTCATGGCAGACTTCTCCCGCCTTCCGGGCCCCAACGCGGATCTCTGGGACTGGCAGCTGCTGGCCGCCTGTCGCGGTGTGGACAGCTCCCTCTTCTTCCACCCGGAGGGGGAGCGCGGCGCCGCCCGCACCGCCCGTGAGGCCTCCGCCAAGGAGGTCTGCATGCGCTGCCCGGTCCGCGCCGAGTGCGCGGCCCACGCGTTGACCGTCCGCGAGCCCTACGGGGTCTGGGGCGGTCTGACCGAGGACGAGCGCGAGGAACTGCTGGGGCGTGCCCGGCGCAACCTGGTGCGCGCCGGGGGCACCGGTCACCGGCCCCACTGACCCACCGGCCGATCCGTTCCACCGGCCCGACCCGACCGACCGGGCCGACCGCGCCGGACCGCGGGTCCGCGCGGCGGGCTCCCGTGTGTCGCGTGCCCTGTCGGCACCGGCGGGCGCGGGCGCGCGCCGGTGCGCGCGACGGCGGGACACCGGAGGAGCACGGCGCACCCGGGCCGTCACCGGAAGCATCGTCGCGCTCCCACCTGCCGCCGGCGGGGGGACAGGCACTACCTTCCTTGCATGACGACTGCACTGATCACCGGCGCCACCGCCGGCATCGGCGCCGCGTTCGCCCGCAGACTGGCGCGCGACGGCCACAACCTCGTCCTGGTCGCCCGCGACACCGAACGACTCGAGCGGCAGGCCGCCGAGTTGCACGACCACCACGGGGTGGAGGCCGCCGTGCTCACCGCCGACCTGGCGACCGAGGAGGGCATCGGGGCCTGCGAGGAACGCCTGGCCGATCGCCGCCACCCGGTGGAGCTGCTGGTCAACAACGCCGGCTTCGGCCTCAAGGGGAGCTTTCCCGACGTGCCGGTCGCCGACGAGCTGCGGATGCTGCGCGTGCACTGCGAGGCGGTGCTGCGGCTGACCACCGCCGGGGTGGGCCCGATGCGGGCGCGCGGGCGCGGCGGTGTCGTCAACGTCGCCTCCGTGGCGGCCTTCGTGCCGCGCGGCACCTACGGGGCGTCCAAGGCATGGGTGGTGCAGTTCTCCCAGGGCGCGGCCCGGGATTTGGCCGGCAGCGGGGTGCGGATCATGGCGCTGTGCCCCGGCTTCGTGCGCACCGAGTTCCACGAGCGGGCCGGAATGGGCACCTCGGACATCCCCGGTTGGATGTGGCTGGACGCCGACCGCGTGGTGGACGCCGGTCTGCGCGACCTGGCCCGCGGCAAGTCGCTGTCGGTGCCCGACACCCGCTACAAGGCGCTGCTCGGCGCGACGAAGCTGGTACCGCGCGGCGCGCTGGGGGGCATCTCCTCCCGGGCCGGACGGAAGTACGGACCGAAGCGGAACACCTGAGTCCCACGGGAGTCCCACGGGCGCCGCGACGACGGCGAACGACCGGGGCCCCCGGCACCGACCGGAAGGGGTCGGTGCCGGGGGCCCCGGCGGATGCCGCGCGGGGGTCGGTCGGGCCGGCCCCGGGCGGAACCCCGGGGACCGGCGCCGGAACCGTGCCCCGGCGGCGTCGGATCAGTGCGCGTGCCCGTGACCGTGGCCGTGACCGGCGGTCTCCGGCTCCTCCTCCTTCTTCTCCACCACCAGGGTCTCGGTGGTGAGCAGCAGGGAGGCGATGGAGGCGGCGTTCTCCAGGGCGGAGCGGGTGACCTTCACCGGGTCGATGACGCCGGCCTTCACCAGGTCGCCGTACTCGCCGGTGGCGGCGTTGAAGCCCTGACCCTTGTCCAGGTCGGCCACCTTGGAGGTGATGACGTAGCCCTCCATGCCGGCGTTCTCGGCGATCCAGCGCAGCGGCTCGACGGCGGCACGGCGGACCACGGCGACACCGGTGGCCTCGTCGCCGGTGCGGCCCAGGCCGTCGGCGAGCACCTTGGAGGCGTGCACCAGGGCGGAGCCACCGCCGGAGACGATGCCCTCCTCGACCGCGGCGCGGGTGGCGGAGATGGCGTCCTCGAGGCGGTGCTTCTTCTCCTTGAGCTCCACCTCGGTGGCGGCGCCGACACGGATGACGCACACGCCGCCGGCCAGCTTGGCCAGGCGCTCCTGGAGCTTCTCGCGGTCCCAGTCCGAGTCGGTGGTCTCGATCTCGGCCTTGATCTGGGCGACGCGGCCCTGCACGTCCTCGGCGGAACCGGCACCGTCGACGAGGGTGGTGTCGTCCTTGGTGACGGTCACGCGGCGGGCGGAGCCCAGCACGTCCAGACCGGCCTGGTCGAGCTTGAGGCCGACCTCCTCGGAGATGACGGTGGCGCCGGTCAGGGTGGCCATGTCGGCGAGCATCGCCTTGCGGCGGTCACCGAAGCCGGGGGCCTTGACGGCGACGGAGTTGAAGGTGCCGCGGATCTTGTTGACCACCAGGGTGGACAGGGCCTCGCCCTCGACGTCCTCGGCGATGATCAGCAGCGGGCGGGAGCCGCCGGACTGCATGATCTTCTCCAGCAGCGGCAGCAGGTCGGCGATGGCGCCGATCTTGCCCTGGTGGATGAGGATGTAGGGGTCGTCGAGGACGGCCTCCATGCGCTCCTGGTCGGTGACCATGTAGGGCGACAGGTAGCCCTTGTCGAAGGCCATGCCCTCGGTGAAGTCCAGCTCCAGACCGAAGGTCTGGGACTCCTCGACGGTGATGACGCCGTCCTTGCCGACCTTGTCCATGGCCTCGGCGATCAGCTCGCCGACCTGGGCGTCCTGGGCGGACAGCGCGGCGACGGCGGCGATGTCCTCCTTGGAGTCGATCGGCCGGGCACCGGCGATCAGCTCGTCGGAGACGGCCTTGACGGCGGCGTCGATGCCCTTCTTCAGGGCGGCGGGGGAGGCCCCGGCGGCGACGTTGCGCAGGCCCTCGCGGACCAGGGCCTGGGCCAGCACGGTGGCGGTGGTGGTGCCGTCACCCGCGATGTCGTTGGTCTTGGTCGCCACCTCCTTGACCAGCTGCGCGCCGAGGTTCTCGTACGCGTCCTCGACCTCGACCTCACGGGCGATGGTCACGCCGTCGTTGGTGATGGTGGGGGCGCCGAACTTCTTGTCGATGACCACGTTGCGGCCCTTGGGGCCGATGGTCACCTTCACCGCGTCGGCGAGCTTGTCGACACCGCGCTCGAGGGCGCGCCGGGCGTCCTCGTCGAACTTCAGAGTTTTCGCCATGGGGTGGATGTCCCTTGTCGTTGCGTGACTGCTGACGGCGGACCGACCGATGGTGAGGGGGGCCGGGCCGGGCGCCCGTGGTGTTCCGGGGCCGGTCCGGTCCCGCGTCCCCGCCCGGCCGGCGACGGGGGACGCGCGGGCCCGGCGCCGGGCGGTGAACCGCTCGGCGCCGGGCCCGGGGCGTCGGGGCCGGACGTCACCGCCCGGCCGTCGCGCCCCGCTGGGCGTGGTCGCGTCGCGACCCGGCCCTTACTTCTCGATGATCGCGAGCACGTCGCGGGCCGAGAGGACGAGGTACTCCTCGCCGTTGTACTTCACCTCGGTACCGCCGTACTTGCTGTAGAGCACGATGTCGCCGACCTTGACGTCGAGCGGCAGGCGCTGGCCGTCCTCGAACCGGCCCGGGCCCACGGCGAGGACGGTGCCCTCCTGGGGCTTCTCCTTCGCGGTGTCCGGAATGACCAGGCCGGAAGCCGTGGTCTGCTCGGCGTCGAGCGGCTGGACCACGATGCGGTCCTCGAGCGGCTTGATGGCAACCTTGGAGCTGGCGGTCGTCACGATCCGACCTCCCCCTTCGGAGATCTCACGGGGTCAATGTCTGTGAACGGCACGACCTGTGGATCCGTCGTCGCGGGTGCCGGATCCGCCTGTCGCGCGATGCCGGCACTCTCGGTGGGAGAGTGCCGGCACCGAGCCTAGAACGCGGTTAGCACTCAGTCAACCAGAGTGCCAGCGCGCGCCGTGGCCGGCTGATTCACGACGGGTCGGAAAGGGCCCCGGGTGACCCCGGACATCCCCCGGAGGGCCGGGGAGAACGCCGAACGAGGGGCCGCCGGGGCCCCGACGAGGGGACGGGCGTCCCGACTTCCGGCTCAGATGTAGTCCTCCAATCGGGCCAGTGCGAACCCCTGTTCGGTCGCGGTTTCGAGAACCAGCCGGATCATGTCGGGCATGGTGCCCTTCCACTCGTTGGGCCCCCGGAAGTGGGTGAGGATGATGTCCCCGGGGTGGAACTTCCGGTCCCCGCGCCCCCACTCCATGCGATCCGCGAACGCCTCCTCCGCCCACAGCGGCACCAGCTCCACGCCGCACTCGGCCGCGACCTCCAGCGTGGTGCGGTCGTAGGCCCCGTAGGGCGGGCGGAACATGGTCGGCCGCTCCCCGATCTCCTTCTCCAGCACGTCCTGCTGACGGCAGATCTCCCGCTTCTGCTCGGCCCGGCTCAACTTCGGCATCTCGCGGTGGTTGATCGAGTGGTTGTGGATGCCGTTGCCGTCGGCGTGCATCCGGCGGAAGTAGTCGTAGTCGTTCCGGGCCACGTGGTCGGAGAGGAAGCTGCTGTAGGGGATGTCCAACTCCCGCATCATCTCCAGCAGTTTCGGGTCCTTCTCCGCGCCGTCGTCGATGGTCAGGAAGACCACCCGGTCCTCGGTGGGGATCCGGGTGATCACCGGCGGGAGGCCCTCGCCGGAGATGTGTCCGGGCTCGGTGACGAGGGTGGGACGTTCCTTCGGCGGGGCGGGCGGGCGCAGCGGCGGCCTGCTCAGGCGCCAGGTGCGGGCGGCGGCGATCCGGCTTTGCTCCAGCCGCTCCAGGCGTTCGGCGTGCGCGAGCATGGCGTCCCCGGCGAGCCGCAGCGCGGCGGGACCCGGGGCACCGGCCCACGGGCCCCCGCGCAGGGCCTCCGGCGCGTGGGCGGCGGCCAGGCCGTCCCCTCCGCCCTCGCCCCCCGCC
>NZ_VKHS01000919.1 GCF_014141525.1 Streptomyces calidiresistens | reverse complement strand
GAACGGCGAGCGTCGCGCTCACCGCCGACCCCGGGCTCGGCGAGGAGGGCGCGGGCGTGTACGGCACCACCGTGACCGCCACCGACGGGGAACGCGAGGTCCGCACCGCCGGCAACCTCTACATGGAGCCCCGGATGTCCACGGTGCGGGTCGAGCACCTGGACCGGGCCGGCGAACCCACCGAGAACTGGCTGACGAGGGCGTTCAACCCGATCACCGGGGAGGTGCGTTTCTTCGAACCCGACCCGGACGAGGGGCCGCACGTGGGCAGGCTCCGTCTGCCCGGGGGAAACTGGACGATCGACACCCGAATCGGACAGGCCGAAGAGAACGAACTCACCTGGATGCTGCACCCCTGGCTCGAGGTGGGTGAGAAGTTCGAGGACATCCGGTTGACCCACTCCTCGGCCGACGCCCGGCCGGTACGGATGACCCTGCACGATCGCCGGGCCGACCACCGGTGGTGGGATATCGGGGTCGGGGTCGAGTCCGAGGAGCTTTCGACCAGCACGGGCTTGTCCATGCCGGGCGGAATCTCACTCCGCACCGCCCAGATCGGATCCTACCCCGATCAGTTCGAGGTGATCGGTGGCGCGATGTCCACGTGGGAGACACCCGATGGAACCCGGCGCTACCACGCCGCGCTCGTGGACCGGGAGGGTCTGCCCAGTGGAGTGACCCATCACACCACGGCTCGGGACCTGGCCCGCATCACCACCCGGGTGGGAATGTGGGCTCCGGGACGGGAGGCATGGTTGGCCACGTACCCCCGGGAGTTCCCCTTCGCCTTCTACGAGAACTTCTACGACTCCCCGACCGAGGTGGATGTGTACATCCGACCCGCGGGCCTCACCTGGTACCAGGAGATGACCCAGGAGACGCCTGCGTGGTATGTCGAGAGTGTCCACTTCGCGACGTACCCGGATCTGCGGCCCGGCTCCTCGCGGACGGACACCTTCAACGTCGGGGTCTTCGGCCCCGCCCCGGAGGACATCGGCTTCGTTCGGACCGAGGGCAGCATCTGGGGAGTGCTGTGGCCCCTCGCGGATGGAGCGGGCCACCCGGGAGTGGCCTACGACGCCACTGGCGAGACGGTGCTGTACCGGGACGGCGAGGAGGTGTCCCGGGTACCCGATGCACTCGGCTTCGTGGCCCTCGACGTGCCCGCCGGGGCGGGTGACTACCGCCTGGAGACGGTCACGGACCGCACCGACACCGCCGCCCCGGTCTCCACCCGGGTGGAGACCGCCCACACCTTCCACTCCGCCGCCCCGCCGGAGGGCGAGGAGACACAGCTGCCGATCTCCGCGGTCCGCTACCAACCCGACCTCGCCCTGGACAGCACCGCCAAGGCCGGAAAGAAGATCAAGGTACCCCTGACCGTCGTCGGCGCCGCCGCCGGAAAGAACACCGAGACCCTGCGCATCGAGGTCTCCCTCGACGGCGGAAACACCTGGAAGACCACCAAGGTCACCGGCAAGGTCACCGACAAGAAGGACAACCGCTCCTTCACCGTCCACAACCCCCCCGCCGGAGGCTCCGTCTCCCTGCGCGCCCACCTCACCGACACCAACGGCAACACCACCGAACAAACCATCATCGACGCCTGGCGCACCCGCTAACCCGGGCCCGACGCGACATCAACGGTCCGGGCTCGGGGAGGTGGTGACCTTCCCGAGCCCGGGGCCGGCCGTTTCCACTCCGAACCGTTTCGAGCACCTCGTATCGGTACCAAGCGATATCACCGTCAGAGCGCCTTGTCTCCGCCGAACGCCCGCAGGGATGCCCTGCCGAATGGCCCGTTCCGCCGAGCAGGTCGCTGATCACGCGTGGGGGGACGCATGAGGCTTCCCCCCGCTTCGGGACCGTCCGGTCCCGCCTCACGAGGGGAAGAATCCGTTGCCCGACGCGCATCGTCCGCACGCCGAGCACCATCCGCACCCGATACCGACCCCACCCGCACCGGGGCGCC
>NZ_VKHS01000918.1 GCF_014141525.1 Streptomyces calidiresistens | reverse complement strand
CCTCCCCCGCACCACCCGGCCCCGCCGCGTCCGAGCGCGCCCGCGCGCGTTCCCGCAGGTGAGGGCTGCCCCGCTGCCTGCCGAAGGAACCGGACACCGCCATGGCCGACACGCCGCGCAAGCCCGCCGCCCCGACCCGCCGCAAGGCCGGCCGCCACCGCGGCGAGGGCCAGTGGGCAGCCGGGCACTTCACCCCGCTCAACGCCAACGAGCAGACCAAGAAGGACGACGATGGTCTCAATGTGCGGACACGCATTGAGACGATCTACGCCCACCGCGGTTTCGACTCCATCGACGGCGCCGACCTGCGGGGCCGGATGCGCTGGTGGGGCCTGTACACCCAGCGCCGTCCCGGTATCGACGGCGGCCGGACCGCGATCCTGGAGCCGGAGGAGCTGGACGACGAGTACTTCATGCTCCGGGTCCGGATCGACGGCGGCCGGCTGAGCACCGAGCAGCTGCGGGTGCTGGCGGAGATCTCCGAGGAGTTCGCCCGGGGCACCGCCGACATCACCGACCGGCAGAACCTCCAGTACCACTGGATCCGGGTCGAGGACGTCCCCGAGATCTGGCGCCGCCTGGAGGCCGTGGGCCTGTCCACCACCGAGGCCTGCGGCGACACCCCCCGCGTGATCCTCGGCTCGCCGGTCGCCGGCATCGCCGCCGACGAGATCATCGACGGCACCCCGGCCATCGAGGAGGTGCAGCGCCGGGTCGTCGGCAACAAGGCCTTCTCCAACCTGCCGCGCAAGTTCAAGTCCGCGATCTCCGGCTCCCCGCTGCTGGATGTCGCCCACGAGATCAACGACGTCTCCTTCGTCGGCGTGCACCACCCCGAGCACGGCCCCGGCTTCGACGTGTGGGTCGGCGGCGGCCTGTCCACCAACCCGAAGATCGGTGTGCGCCTGGGCGCCTGGGTTCCGCTGGACGAGGTCGCCGACGTCTTCGAGGGCGTCGTCTCCATCTTCCGCGACCACGGCTACCGCCGCCTGCGCACCCGCGCCCGCCTGAAGTTCCTGGTCGCCGACTGGGGCGCGGAGAAGTTCCGGCAGGTGCTGGAGGACGACTACCTCGGCCGCAAGCTGCTCGACGGCCCCGCCCCCGACGTGCCGGTGGAGCGGTGGCGCGACCACGTGGGCGTCCACCGCCAGCGCGACGGCCGCTTCTACGTCGGCTTCGCCCCCCGGGTGGGCCGGGTGGACGGCGCCACCCTGGGCCGCGTCGCCGACCTCGCCGAGGAGCACGGCTCCCGACGGGTGCGCACCACCGTCGAACAGAAGATGATCATCCTCGACGTGCCGGAGGAGCGCGTGGAGTCGCTGGTCGCCGGGCTGGAGGAGCTGGACCTGCGGGTCACCCCCACCCCGTTCCGCCGCGGCACCATGGCCTGCACCGGCATCGAGTTCTGCAAGCTCGCCATCGTCGAGACCAAGGGGCGCGCCTCCTCCCTCATCGACGAGCTGGAGAAGCGGATGCCGGACTTCGAGGAGCCGGTGACCATCAACGTCAACGGCTGCCCCAACTCCTGCGCCCGCATCCAGATCGCGGACATCGGTCTCAAGGGACAGCTGGTCACCGACTCCGAGGGCAACCAGGTGGAGGGCTACCAGGTGCACCTCGGCGGCTCGCTCGGCCTGGAGCCCGGCTTCGGCCGCAAGGTGCGCGGGCTGAAGGTCACCGCCGAGGAACTGCCCGACTACGTCGAGCGGGTGCTGCGGGCCTTCTCCGAACAGCGCGAGGAGGGCGAACGCTTCGCCCAGTGGGCCGCCCGGGCCGACGAGAAGGCGCTGTCGTGAGCGAGCGCGCCGCCCCGTACCACTGCCCGTACTGCGGGGACGAGGACCTGCGCCCCAACGAGGAGGGTCACGGCGCCTGGGAGTGCGCGGCCTGCAACCGTGCCTTCCGCCTGAAGTTCCTCGGCCTGCTGGCCTCCGGCCTCCGCCGCACCGGAGCCGGTGCCGACCGCCCCGACCGCCC
>NZ_VKHS01000917.1 GCF_014141525.1 Streptomyces calidiresistens | reverse complement strand
GTGGTGGAGCTGGTGGACACGGACGCCTCCGGGCGCGGTGGGGGGTTGGGACGGGGACGACCGGTTCCGGGAGCGGTCGCGAACACCCTTCCGGGTAGTGTGGTCTACACCATTTCGGGCGTGGCTCATTATGAGCACATCGCGGCGCGCCCCGGAAGGCGTTCCGGGTCCCCGGGCGTCGCCGGGACCGCCCGTATGCTGATCCGCGCCCGATCCACCGGCGGGAGGACCCCGCCGGGTGGGAAGACGCACGACCGACGAGCAGGGAGGCGGCCATGGCGGCACGCGGAGGCGACGATCTCGCCGGAAAGGCCGAGCGCATCGTCGCCGGCCTCGGCGGCATCGACAACATCGTCGAGGTCGAGGGATGCATCACCCGACTGCGCACCGAGGTGGAGGACCCCTCGCTGGTGGACGAGGCGGCCCTGCGCGCCGCCGGCGCCATGGGCGTGGTGGCGATGGGCACCGCCGTGCAGGTCGTCGTCGGACCGGAGGCCGACCCGCTGGCCTCCGAGATCGAGGACCTCATGTAGAAGGGCCGACCCGGGGCCCCGCGCCGTCGGGGCCCCGGCGCGCCCCGCCGACCGGCACCGTCCCCGGCGGGGACTAGGCTCGCCGCCATGTCACGCATCGACGGCCGTACCCCCGATCTGCTCCGCCCCGTCACCATCGAACGCGGGTGGAGCAAGCACGCAGAAGGTTCCGTCCTCATCTCCTTCGGGGACACCCGCGTCCTGTGCACCGCCAGCGTCACCGAGGGCGTCCCCCGCTGGCGCCGGGGCAGCGGCAAGGGCTGGGTCACCGCCGAGTACTCGATGCTGCCCCGCTCCACCAACACCCGCGGCGACCGCGAGGCGGTGCGCGGCCGGATCGGCGGACGCACCCACGAGATCTCCCGCCTGATCGGCCGCTCGCTGCGCGCCGTCGTGGACTTCTCCGCGCTCGGGGAGAACACGATCGTCCTGGACTGCGACGTCCTCCAGGCCGACGGCGGCACCCGCACCGCCGCCGTCACCGGCGCGTACGTGGCGCTGGCCGACGCGGTGGACTGGGCCCGCCGCAACAAGCTGGTGAAGGCCTCCGCCCGCCCGCTGACCGGCACGGTCGCCGCCGTCAGCGTCGGCATCGTGGACGGCACCCCCCTGCTCGACCTCTGCTACGAGGAGGACGTGCGGGCCGAGACCGACATGAACGTGGTGTGCACCGGCGACGGCCGCTTCGTCGAGGTGCAGGGCACCGCCGAGGGCGCGCCCTTCGCCCGCACCGAGTTGACCGCCCTGCTCGACCTCGGGGAACTCGGCTGCGCCGCGCTCACCGAGAAGCAGAAGGAGGCCATGGCCGCATGAGCGACACCCCCCGACCGCACACCCCCGGCCCCGGTGACCGCCTGGTGCTCGCCACCCGCAACGCCCACAAGGTGGCCGAACTGCGCGCCATCCTCGGCGAGGTGGGGGTGCGCCGCGAGTTGGTCGGCGCCGACGCCTTCCCCGAGGTGGGCGAGGTCGCCGAGACCGGCGTCACCTTCGAGGAGAACGCCCTGCTCAAGGCGCACGCCCTGGCCCGGGCCACCGGGCTGCCCGCGCTGGCCGACGACTCCGGCCTGTGCGTGGACGTCCTCGGTGGCGCCCCCGGCATCCTCTCCGCCCGCTGGTCCGGCCGGCACGGCGACGACCGGGCCAACCTGGAACTGCTGCTCGCCCAGCTCGACGGCATCCCCGACGAACACCGGGGCGCCCACTTCGCCTGCGCCGCCGCGCTGGCCCTGCCCGACGGCACCGAGCGGGTCGCCACGGGGCGCCTGCCCGGCACCCTGCGCCGGGTCCCGGCCGGGGAGGGCGGCTTCGGCTACGACCCGATCCTCCAGCCGGAGGGGGAGACCCGTACCTGCGCGGAGCTGAGCCCGGCGGAGAAGAACGCCATCAGCCACCGGGGACGGGCCTTCCGGGCGCTCGCCCCGCACCTGCGCGACCTCATCGGCTGAACCCGCCGC
>NZ_VKHS01000916.1 GCF_014141525.1 Streptomyces calidiresistens | reverse complement strand
GCACCCGCCCCCGCCGCCCGCCGGGGCGGGGGCCGGCGAGGCGGCGCCGGCCGTTCCGGAGCGGCCGCCCACCGCGACCGTGGACAGCAGCTTGACGGTGTCCTCGTGCCCCACCGGACACGCGGCGGGTGCCCCCGCCTCGGACATCGGCCGGGACACCTCGAAGCGGTCCCCGCAGGAGCGGCAGCGGTACTCGTAGCGTGGCATGCGAGCAGGATAAGCCCCGGTTCGACCGCCGGGCGGGTACCGGTGCGCGGGAGACGCCCGGAGAAGGGGGAACCGGGTCAGCGGCCCTTGCCCCGGATGTCCTCCACCACGGCGCCGGCGATGTCCCGCACGGCCTTCGTCTCCATGAGGAACCGCCAGTAGTCCGGGTTGCGTCCGCCCCGCTCCAGCGCGGCCACCGCCGCGTCCAGGCGTTCCACCGCGCCGTCCAACCGCTCGGCGTGCCGGGGCTCGGGCACCGCGCGGCCCACCATCGCCAGCCGCTGGGCGTCGCGCACCGCGAAGCGGGTGCGCTCGATCTCCTTCGAGGCGTCGAAGGAGACCTCGTTGAGCCGGCGCAGCCGGTCCCCGGCGGTGGAGACCAGCTCGTCGGTGCGGGCCAGCAGGGCCTGCGCCTCGGTGATGCCGTCGGCCGCGTCGTCCCAGCGCTGTTCGCGTCGGGCCCGCTCCACCCCGTCCAGGGTGCGGCGGGCCCCGGCCACCGCCTCGGCGGCCTCGTCCGGCACCCGCTGCAGGTCCTGCCAGCAGGCGGCGCTGAAGCGGCGACGCAACTCGCTGAGGGTCGGTCCCACCTGCCCTGCCCGGGTGGTGATGGCCTCGGCGCGGGTCCGCAGCGAGGTCAGACGCCGTCCCACCTCCTCGGCGCGACGGGGGAGTTCGGTCATCCGCGCGGTGATCTCCCCGGCGCGCCGCGTCACCTCCTCGGCCCGGGTGAGGGTCGGTTGCACGCCGTGCCGGGCGGCGCCCTCGTTCAACAACCGCAGTTCCGGTGCCAGCGCGGCGAGGTCGGCGGCGGAGTCACCGGCGTCCAACCCCGCCTCGCGGACGGTGTCCAGCGCCCGGGTGGCCTCCAGCAGGGCGCGCTTGGCGCGCTCCACGGCGGGCGCCACCCGCGCCAACTCCTGCTCCGCCCGCTCCACCAGGGGCGCCAGACTCTGTCCGAAGCGCTCCAGATCCTCTTTGGCGCGCCTCAACTCGTCCCGCATGCGGGTGAAGTCGTGCCGGGCACGGGAGGCGGTCGTGGCGTCCAGATCGGCGGATTCCACGTCGTGGGAGTCCATCAGGGAGATGTACTCGTGGTTCGCCCGGTCGATCCGCTCGGCGAAGGCGGCGTGATCCGCGAACGCCTTGCGGGCCTGCGGCCCGTCGTCCACCGCACGGATCGTCTCCAGGGACAACTGCATGCCGCGCTGGGCCAGTTCGAGTTCGTAGAACGCCTCGGCCGTCTCGCCCTGCGCGCGACGCGCCTCCTCCCGCAGATCCTCCACCCGGCCCCGGCCCCAGCGTCGGGTGCCACCGCCGGTGAAGGCGCCGGATATCGCCACGGCGGCGACCACCGGCACCACGGCGGGCAGCAGCAGGGCCGGACCGATCAGCTTCCCCAGGATGCGTGTCGCCGTCACGTGCTCCCTTTCCCACCGTGTCCCCGTGCGTCTCCCCGCCGCGTTCCGCGTGTCGTGCGGCGGCACCGGCCGGGGAGGTCCCCTCCACCACCGGTCGGCGCGGAAGGATGCTCCCACCATTGTTTCACCCGGCGGTCGGTA
Source organism: Streptomyces calidiresistens (assembly GCF_014141525.1). GTDB lineage: Bacteria > Actinomycetota > Actinomycetes > Streptomycetales > Streptomycetaceae > Streptomyces > Streptomyces calidiresistens. The sequence continues at coordinate 224 of NZ_VKHS01000916.1, read as the reverse complement.
AGCACACGCCCCGGCGCGTGCGCGGGTCCCCGGGCCGGCGGGGTCCGGTCGGTCGGGGAGCGGGGAACGGCCGTCCGACCCTCGGAAGCGGGGACACCCGTCCCCCGGCGGCATGTACCCTGGTCCCGGTCCGTGACCGGGGCGCATAGCTCAGCGGTAGAGCGCTTCCCTTACAAGGAAGATGTCACAGGTTCGATCCCTGTTGCGCCCACTTCGCCCCACCC
>NZ_VKHS01000915.1 GCF_014141525.1 Streptomyces calidiresistens | reverse complement strand
GGGGCGGGGGGTGGTGCCGGGGATCGTCCGGCGGTGGTCGGTGGTGTAGGCGGTGAAGATCTCCGCCGTGTCGCCGCCGGTGTGCAGGAACTGCCGGTCCAGGACGGCGGCCAGGTCGTCCAGCGCGCCACCGAGCATCGCCGCCGACAACCGCACGTCCGGGTGTGCGGACTCCCGGCCCCGCCGGGCGAGGTCATGGGCGTGATGGATGGTCGCGGAGAGGGAGAGGTGGTCGTCGGCGTCGCGGAACCAGTACCCCTCCGGGTACTGGGTGAAGTCCCCCCGGGTCCGCACCACCGCCCCCGTCAGCTCGTCCAACAGGGAGGAGGTGAGGGCCTCGTCCCGGTCCCCTGTGAGGTGGTCGTGGACGCGCAGCAGGTGGAGTCGCCCGGCCAGTTGACGGCGGTGGCCGAGGGTGGGGTAGATCCCCAGGATCCACGAGACCACCGCGGAGAGCAGAACGAAGCCGAACATCGCCTCGATGGGCACGGCGAGACGCAACCAGCCGTCGGCGGGCGCCACGTCGCCCAGGCCGAGGGTGGTCAGGGCGACCAGGGACATGTAGAGGGCGTCGAGGAAACCGCCGTGCTCGGCGGGGTCCAGTTCGCTGTCGAAGACGAAGAGTTCGGGAAGGTTCGGCCAGTAGAGCAGTGCCCATCCGAGGGCGGTGAGCACTCCCCACAGGGAGATCACCGTCATCATGCCCAGGGGGCCGACCAGACCGCCGGGACCGCGTCCGCCACCCCGGCGCGGCAGGGAGCGGGAGATCCGCCACAGCCCACTCATGGTCCCCCGGCTCAGCCCGCCGCGCCGGGTGGGGTGCCACAGGGTGTGGAACAGATCCCGGGCGACGAGGGCGATGAGTGCCCCTCCCAGCAGCATCGTGGCGATGTCCATGCGGCCTCCGGTTCCGTCCGCCGGTGAGGGGCGGGTGATGACGGTCGGGCGTGAGCGGGCGGGGTCGGCGCGGCGCGATCCCGCCCGTGATCATGCGATGAACGTGCCCCGGGACGGTCGATCGACGCGCGACGAACGGGGGTCGGAACCGGCCCCGGGGATCCGGGTGCGGAGGCGTGCCCTCCGGAACGCGTGACCACTCGTACCGAAGGTGTCACGCACCGGTCGTGTGGAAGGTGGTTTCGCGCCCCCGTGGGAGGTTTTCAGCCGGCCTCGGTCGTCTTCCGCCAACTTCGGAACGGACCGGAGATGTCGCCCGGAAGACGGTTTGAGGTATCCGCCCCACCGTGCGAGGATCCCGCATCCGGACCGGTCCCGGATCAACGAACCTCCCACTCCGGTCGGTTGGAGAATTCTTGGACATCCGGCTCCTGGGCCCGCTGGAGGTGCTCGCCGACGACGGCACCCCGCTGCGGGTCACCGGCCCCACCCAGCGCGCGGCGCTGACCGCGCTCGCCCTGAGCCCGGACCGGGACGTGCCCGCCGACGAGCTGGCCTTCGACCTGTGGGCGACGGAGGGCCCGGGGCCGCCCGCCCGCCTGCGGGCCCGCCTGCGCTCCTGCGTGGGCAGGTTGCGGCGCGCGTTGCCGCCCGGCCGCATCCGTACCGTTCCCGGCGGTTACCGACTGGCCGCCCACCCCGGCGAGACCGATGTCGGCCGCTGCGAACGCGTACTGACCGAGACGCACCTTCCCCTCGCCGAGGCCCTCGCCGCCGTGCCGCCCACGGTCGACCCCGCCTCCGCCCTGCACCGGGTGGAAGAGGCGCTCGCCCAGTGGCGCGGGGAACCGCTCTCCGCGCTCCCTCCCGGCCCCCGGCGTGCCCGGGAGGCCTCCCGCCTGCACCGGCTGCGCACCGTCCTCGCCGAGCGGCGCGACGCCCTGCGGCGCCGGGTGGGCGCGCTCGAAGCCCGCCCGGCCCCCGGGCCGGAGGGGTTTCCCCGGGCGCTCCACACCGGCGGACTCCCGGCCGTCGAGACCCGGGGAGGCGCGACGGTCGGGGTGCCGCCGCCCCGCGCGGCCGGGGTCCCCCTTCCC
>NZ_VKHS01000914.1 GCF_014141525.1 Streptomyces calidiresistens | reverse complement strand
CATCCCGACCCGTCCCCCGCGACCGGGTCCCGCGCCGACGACCCCGCGCCGACCGCCCCGGACGGCACCGCGGACAGCACGGACATCGTAGACATCGTGGACATCTCGTATTCCCCCTGTCCCAACGACACCTTCGTCTTCCACGCCTGGACGCACGGCCTGGTGCCGGGCGCCGAGCCGCCCCGGGTGCGGTTCGCCGACATCGACGTCACCAACGGCATGGCCCGACGCGGGGAGGGCCGGGTGCTGAAGGTGTCCTACGCGGTGCTGCCGCACGTCCTGGACACCTACGCGCTGCTGCCCTGCGGCGGGGCGCTGGGGCGGGGCTGCGGGCCGCTGCTGCTCGGCCGCGAGGCGGTCCGTCCCGGTGAACAGGGCACCGCCCTGACCGGTCGCACGGTGGCGGTGCCCAGCGAACTGTCCACCGCCTACCTGCTGTTCCGTCTGTGGGCGGCCCGGTGGGTGCCGGAGGGGCCGGGGAACGTCGTGGTGATGCCGTTCCACGAGATCATGCCCGCCGTGCGGGACGGCCGGGTGGACGCCGGTCTGGTGATCCACGAGGCCCGCTTCACGTACCGGGAGTACGGATTGCACCAGTTGGTGGACCTGGGCGAGTTCTGGGAGGGGACCACCGGACACCCGATCCCGCTGGGCGCGATCATCGCCCGCCGGGACCTGGGGGCGGAGCGGCTGCGCGCCCTGTCGGAGACCATCCGGACCTCGGTGCGGATGGCGTGGGAGAACCCGTCGGCCTCGCACGCCCACGTGATGGAGCACGCGCAGGAGATGGACCCGTCGGTGGCCGATCGACACATCGCCCTGTACGTGAACGAGTTCACCGCCGATCTGGGCGAGGACGGGTACGCGGCGGTCCGTGAACTGCTGGGCCGGGCGGCCTCGGAGGGGCTGGTGCCCCCGCTGCCGCCGGCCGCCCTGGAGCCCCCCTTCGGGGACTGATCCGGCGCACCCGGCGTGCCGGGACGCGGCCGGCCCCGGACCCGTCGGGTCCGGGGCCGGTCGGCGCGGTGCTCAGACGTCCAGCTGGTCGGCGACCGCCCGCAGCATGCCGGCGATCTTCCGCCCGTTGGCCCGGTCCGGGTAGCGGCCCCGCTCCAGCTGCTGGGCCACCCCGTCGAGGAGGGTGGTGAGGTCCTGGACGATGGAGATCATCTCGTCCGGCTTGCGTCGCTGGGCGGCCGCCACCGAGGGGGTCGGGTCGAGGATCGTCACCGACAGGGCCTGGTCGCCGCGCTGTCCGGCGACCACCCCGAACTCGACCCGCTGGCCGGGCTTGAGGGCGTCCACGCCCGGCGGGAGGACGGAGGAGTGCACGAAGACATCGCCGCCGTCGTCCCGGGAGAGGAAGCCGAAGCCCTTCTCGCTGTTGAACCACTTGACCTTGCCGGTAGGCACGTGTCCTCGTCCTCGCTGTCGCTCGGGCCGCCTCGCATCGGCCGGTGGAATGTCGTCTCGGTGCGTCCGTGCGGGTGGGTGCCGTGAGTGCCGTGGGCGTGCGGTGACGGCAGGCGGCGGGCCGCACGACCCGCCGTCCACCCCCCAGGCTAATCGCCCCCGCCGAATGGGCAAGATCGCCTCGGGACGGACGCCCCGCCCGTCGGGGCGGGGGGCGGCGTCCGCGCCCGGAGGGCCCCGCCTACCCTGGAGGGGTGAGCAGCGCATCCGAACCGACGGCGGCCGAGAGCCGCAGTGGTGATCTGCTGGTCCGAATCGGCGGAGTGGTCTTCGCCGTCGGGGCGGTGGCCACACTGATCACCTTCATCCCCATGTTCATCGGCTCCGAACCCTTCCCCCCGATCGCCTACGGGGTGTCGATGCTGATGGGAGCGGGCTTCGCGCTCGCCGGCGCGGGCATGATCCGCGACATCCTGGCGCAGCGGCGCCGCGACCGGGCGGTCCGGGGCGGGTCCGCGCCGGGGGCGCGCGCCGCCGCCGCGGACACCGGGGGCGCGGCGGGCTGACGCCCGCCCCTCACGCA
>NZ_VKHS01000913.1 GCF_014141525.1 Streptomyces calidiresistens | reverse complement strand
CCCCGGGACGGGCGGGGCCCGGGACCGCTCGGGGAAAAGGAGCACGCACCGGTCCGAAAAGACCTGCCGTGCCGGCCGGTTGTCCACCTCCGGCCCGGCCGGGGTGATGCGGATCACATCCGGGGTGTCCGCCGGGTCGATCCCCGGGGTCCCGCGACCCGCCGGGGAGGACGGTGGGTGCGCGGTGCGGCGGGGGACGGTGGATTAGGGTTGGCCGCGCCCCGGCACGCAGCGGGGCGCGGCGGATCGGGGGCCGACGAGAGGACCCGCGCGCGCCGCCCACCCGTCCGCCGTCGTGGCGGGAGCCCCATCGGAAGGCCCATGTCCCCGAGCAACGAGCGGCCGACGGCCGAACGACACCGTCCCGTGATGCTCCGGCGCTGTCTGGAACTGCTCGCCCCCGCGCTCCGGGAGCCCGGGGCGGTGGCGGTGGACTGCACTCTCGGTCTGGGAGGCCACGCCGAGGCCCTGCTCTCGGCCCACCCCGGGCTGCGTCTGATCGGCCTGGACCGGGACCCCGACGCCCTGGCCCTGGCCTCGGAGCGGCTGGCCCGGTTCGGGGACCGCTTCGAGGCGGTGCACGCCGTCTACGACCGGCTGCCGGAGGTGTTGGAGGACATCGACGCCCCCGCGCCGGCGGGCATCCTGTTCGACCTGGGTGTCTCCTCCATGCAACTGGACGAGCCCGAGCGGGGGTTCGCCTACGCCCGGGACGCCCCCCTGGACATGCGGATGGACCGCGGTCGGGGGCCGAGCGCGGCCGATGTGCTCAACACCTACCCGCCCGGCGACCTGGTCCGGATCCTGCGGGTCTACGGCGAGGAGCGCAACGCCCGCCGCATCGTGGAGGCCGTGGTGCGCGAGCGCGCCACGGCACCGCTGACCTCCAGCGCCCGCCTGGTCGAGTTGATCCGCGGCGCACTGCCGCAGGCGGCGATGCGCACCGGCGGCAACCCCGCCAAGCGCACCTTCCAGGCGCTGCGCATCGAGGTCAACGGCGAGTTGGAGGTGCTGGAGCGGGCGGTGCCCGCGGCCGTGGGGGCGCTGGGGGTGGGCGGCCGGATCGTGGTGCTGTCCTACCACTCGTTGGAGGACCGGTTGGTCAAGCGCGTCCTGGCGGAGGGGGCGCGCACCACCGCCCCGCCGGGGCTGCCGGTGGTGCCGGAGGAGTACCAGCCCCGGCTGCGGCTGCTCACCCGGGGGGCCGAGCTCCCCGACGAGGAGGAGACGGCGGGCAACCGTCGGGCCGCCCCGGCCCGGTTGCGTGCCGCGGAACGGATCCGTCCCGCCCGCTGACGGGGCGGACGGGACCGGTACCCCGGGTGAGCAGACGCACCCGGGGAACCGGATCCACCGGACACACCGGACGCAGGGGACCCCGGGCGCACCGGGGAGGCCGAGGAGGGACCACGGGGATGACCGCGCAACAACGTCTCGCGAGGCTGGCGGGGCTGGTGCCCACCGGGTCCTCCTCCGCCGCCCGCACCCCTTTCGTGCTGCTGATCGTCGTCCTGCTGGGGGCCGGCATGCTCGCCCTGCTCCTGTTGAACGCCGCCCTCAACCAGGGATCGTTCGAGCTGAGCGAGCTGCGCCGGGAGACCTCGGAGCTGACCGACGAGCAGCAGGCGCTCCAGGCCGAGGTGGACGCCTTCTCCGCTCCCGACGCCCTGGCCGAACGGGCCCGGGAGCTGGGGCTGGTGCCCGGCGGACCCCCGGTCTTCCTCCGTCCGGACGGCGGTGTCCTCGGGGTACCGGAACCCGCGCCCGAGCCGGACCCCGAGCCGGAACCCGAGCCGGACCCCGTGCCCAGGCCGGAACCCGATCCGGACGCCCCGCCCGCCGTGCCCGAGGGGGACACCCCCAACGGCGGACCCGCCGACGGGGCCGGGGACGCCGGGGACCCGGACACCGGGGACACCGACCCCGGGGAGGCCGGGGAGCCCACCGACCCCGCATCCGAGGAGACGCCGTGAGCGGCCCGCCCCCTGTCTCTTATA
>NZ_VKHS01000912.1 GCF_014141525.1 Streptomyces calidiresistens | reverse complement strand
GGTCCGGGGTGGGCGTCGGCGTCGGCGTCGGCGTCGGCGTCACATCGTTCGCGGTTCCACGGCGGTGCCCCACCCCCCTCCGGGGTCGGTGGGCAGCACCGTCACCTGCGGCACGCCGGTGCGCGGGTGCTCGGCGACCTCCGCCGCCACCCCGTAGACCTCCGCCAGAAGCCCGGCGGTCAGCACCTCACGGGGCGGTCCGACGGCCACCGTCCGGCCGTCGCGCAGGACGCAGATCCGGTCGCAGAAGGCGGCGGCGAGGTTGAGGTCGTGCAGCGCCACCACGGCGGTGACACCGAGCCGGCGGACCAACCGCAGGGTGTCCAACTGGTGCCGCAGATCCAGGTGGTTGGTCGGCTCGTCGAGGATCATGGTGCCCGCGCGCTGGGTGAGGGCACGGGCGATGAGCACCCGTTGTTTCTCCCCTCCCGACAGGTGGGAGAAGGGCGCCTCGGCCAGGTGCCCGACGCCCAGGTCCCGCAGCGCGCCGAGGACGATCCCCCGGTCCCGGGCGTCGTCCCCGGCGAAGGCCCGCTTGTGCGGGGTGCGGCCCATCGCCGCCACGTCGTACACCGTCAACTCGAAGTCGCCGGTGGTCTCCTGCAACACGGTGGCCATCCGGCGGGCCAGCGGTTTGCCCGACATCGCCCACACGTCCTCGCCGTCCAGCAGGATCCGCCCGGAGGTGGGTCGCAGGGCGCGGTACAGGGTGCGCAGCAGGGTGGATTTCCCGGCCCCGTTCGGCCCCACCAGGCCCATCACCTCACCCGGTGCCACGGAGAGGGAGACCCCGGCCACCAACTCCCGGCCGCGCACGGTCACGCCCACCTTCTCGATGTCCAGCGCGGCGGGCGCCCCGCCGGGGTCCCCGGGACCTGCGGCGGGCCCCTCCCCCGCCCTCCTCCACCACGGGGCGGACAGGCCGAACCGTCCGCTCACCGGGCCGCCCTCCGCCGCATCAGCCACAGGAAGAACGGGCCGCCGACCAGTGCCGTGAGGATGCCCACCGGGATCTCCTCGGGGCTGATGACGGTGCGCGCCGCCAGGTCGGCGGCGAGCAGGAACGCCGCGCCCAGCAGGACCACCGCCGGCAGCGCCCGGCGGTGGTCGGCGCCCACCAGCAGCCGCACCACGTGCGGCATGATCAGCCCGACGAAGCCGATCTGTCCGCTGACCGCCACCATCGCCCCCACCATGAGGGCGACCAGCACGAACATCGCGCTGCGGAAACGGTGCACGTCCAGTCCCAGGGCCGCGGCGGCCTCCTCGCCGGCCAGCAGCAGGTTCAGCGGACGGGAGGAGCCCAGCAGCACCAGGGTGCCCGCCAGGATCACGGCCGCCGGGATCCACACCATCGTCCAGGTGGTGCCGGCCAGGCCGCCGAGCATCCAGCGCACCGCCGACTGGGTGCGGTGCGGGTCGTTGGCGGTGATGATCAGCAGACTCGCCACCGCCGACAACACCTCGGCCGTCGCCACGCCCGCCAACACCAGCCGCAGCGTGGTCATCCGGCCGCCCGCGCGGGCCAGGAAGTACACGACGAACAGCGCGCCCAGCGCCCCGCAGAACGCGGCCACCGGCAGCGAGAACATCCCGAACAGGGTCACGTTGAGCACGAGCACCAGGACGGCCCCGACACTCGCGCCCGAGGAGATGCCCAACAGCATCGGGTCCGCCAGGGGGTTGCGCACCAGGGCCTGGAGCGCCATGCCCGCCACCGACAGGCCCGCCCCGACCACCGCGCACAGCAGCACCCGGGGCAGTCGCACGTCCAGCACGATCGTCTCGTGCACCGGTGACCAGGTCGGTTCCACCCAGCCGGGGACCACCTGGTGCAGCAGGATCCGCCACACGTCCGCCGGTGGGACGGACACCGAGCCGACGGCGACCGCCGCGGTGGCCGTGACCAGCAGCAGGGCCGCCATCACGAGGAGGACCAGGGGGTAGGGGAGCCGGCGACGGGCGACCGCCGCGGGCGGCGCGCCCGACCCGGGGGGTC
>NZ_VKHS01000911.1 GCF_014141525.1 Streptomyces calidiresistens | reverse complement strand
GAGACAGCCCTCCACCTGGGCGGGGGGGCTCTGACCCTGCCCCGGTGGGTGCAGCATCGGCGGCCCGGCTCCCGGCAGGTGGTGGTCGAGCACGACGCGGCACTGGCCGCCCTGGTGAGCGAGCACCTGCCGCTTCCGTCGGACGCCCCCATCCGGATCCGGGTCGCCGACGCCCGCGACGCGTTGGAGGAGGTGCCGGAGAACGGGGTGGACGTGGTGATCGCCGACGTGTGGGCGGGCAACCGGATCCCCGCCCGGTGCACCACCGTCGGATTCGCCCGGGCCGCCGCGCGGGCCGTACGGCCCGGGGGCGTGCACGTCGCCAACCTGGCCGACGCCGCCCCCCTGGACTTCGCGCGTTCCCAGCTCGCGGCGGCGCGGGAGGTTTTCGCCCACGTCCACGTGATCGCCGAGCCCTCCGTGCTGCGGGGGCGCCGGTACGGCAATCTCGTGGTGGTCGCCTCGCACCGTCCCCTGGACGTGACGGAACCGGCTCGACGGGTGGCCGCCGATCCCTTCCCGGCCCGGCTGGTGCTCGGCGAGGAGGTCGACCGGTTGATCGGGGACGCCCGCCCCCCGGCGGAGGAGGAGGCGGCCCCCTCGCCGGCCCCGCCGCCCGGCACCTTCGAGCTGCGCTGAGGGCGGCGGGGGAGCGGAAAACGGGGGAGCGGGCGCTCTTCCCCTGTGGCTACTCGTTGGTAATATCCGGCCATGAGCGGACCCCGACCCCCCGTGGGCGAACGATTGATCAACGCCGTCCCCCTGGCGCGCACCCTCGGTCTCGAGGTCGTCGAGGCCGGTCCCGACCGGGCCGTCGTCGTGCTCCCGGATCGACCCGCCCACCACAACCACCTCGGGGGACCACACGCCGGGGCGGCCTTCACCCTCGCGGAGAGCGCGAGCGGTGCCGTCGTCCTCGCGGCCTTCGGACACCTGCTGGACCGCGCCGTTCCCCTGGCCGTCCGCGCGGAGATCGCCTACCACAGGTTCGCGACGGGAGAGCTCGTGGCCACCGCCGAACTCGGGCGTCCCGCCGCCGAGGTGGAGACCGAGCTCGACGGTGGGACCCGCCCCGAGTTCCCCGTCCGGATCACCATCACCCGGGCCGACGGCGCCGCCACCGCCTCGATGACCGTCGTCTGGACGCTGCGCCCCGGTGCCCCGCCGGCCGCGGCACCCGGCGGCGGGGGAGAAGCCGACGCCCCGGGGTGACCCCGGGCATCGGTTAGGCTTCCCGCGTGCGCCGTCGGGCGCCACGCCGGGAAGCGGCACGGGACACGGGAGGACCGGCGGGTGGAGATCCAGGCATGGCTGGCGACGATTCCGCCGCTGGCGGTATACACGCTGGTCACCGTCGTCATTCTGATCGAGATGCTCGGCGTCCCCCTGCCGGGTGAGATCATCCTCGTCAGTGGAGCGCTGCTCGCCTCCCAGGGAGTCGTGGACCCCCTGTGGGTGGGGGTGTGCGCCACCTTCGGCGCCTGTGTCGGGGACTCCCTCGGGTACCTCATCGGGCGCAAGGGCGGCAGACCCCTGTTCACCCGACTCGGACGAAGATTCCCCCACCACTTCTCCGAGTCGAACATCGCCACGGCCGAGCGCGCCTTCGACCGCTGGGGCGCCTGGGCGGTCTTCTTCGGCCGCTTCGTCGCCCTCCTGCGCATCTTCGCCGGCCCCCTGGCCGGGGTGCTGCGCATGCCCTACGGGAAGTTCCTCGCCGCGGACCTGCCCGGTGGGGTCCTGTGGGCCGGGGGCACCACCGCGGTGGTCTACTACCTGGGGGTGATCGCCCAGGAGTGGCTGCACCGGTTCTCCTGGATCGGCCTGCTGCTCGCCGTGCTCGCCGGGGCCCTGAGCACCTGGTACATCAAGCGCCGCGCCCGCCGCGCCACCCAGCGCTTGATGGCCGCCGGGCCCGCCGACGCCGATGGCGCCCCCGGAACCGGGGCCCCCGTGTCGATCCCGGAGGGCGGATCGACCTCGCGGCCCGCCCCCGTCCCC
>NZ_VKHS01000910.1 GCF_014141525.1 Streptomyces calidiresistens | reverse complement strand
TGCCGGGGGGGTGCCGGGGGGACGGTGTTCGACCGGCCCCGGTGGGCCTCGGTGCGCGGACCACGGCGGAACCTCCCGACACGGGGCGGACCACAGGGGTCCGGGACGACTCTCCCGGCGGATGTCACCCATCGGTCACCGGGTCGCCAAGGAGGTGCGCCCCTCCGCCGGGAGACCCGGGAGCAACCGGGAAGCGCGCTCATGTGCGATCACGCGATGACTTTTGAGCGAAATATTTGGCACTCAGTGCCTTGCGGACCGGCACGGCGTGCCATAACGTGAAGTGCGCCGGGACGTGGTCCCACCGTCCAACGGAACGTTCCCGGCCGCCTGCGTCACAGGCACCAGCGCGACCGCGCGAGCCGCAGCACCACCGCCGCCGGACCGACGGCACCGCACCACCGAAGTCACGACACCGCACATCGCACCCGACCCCGTGTCGCCGGTGCCCGCGACCGTCCCCCGGGACGCCGCGGCGTCGGCAACGCCGCACCCGGGGACCCGCACACCGGGCCCCATCGACGTCCCGACCGCACCCGGTCGCCGGCGCCGGCCCCGTCGTGACACCCCGTCGTCCCCCAGCGTCCCCGTGACGCGCATCCGTCGGAGGCAACACCGTGAAGCAGATCCTGGACGCGATCAGCGCACCGGAGAGCACCAGCGAGGACTTCGCCCACCTGGCCCTGCCCGAGTCCTACCGCGCGATCACCGTGCACAAGGACGAGGTCGACATGTTCGAGGGCCTGACCACCCGGGAGAAGGACCCCCGCAAGTCGCTGCACCTGGACGAGGTGCCCCTGCCCGAACTCGGGCCGGGCGAGGCGCTGGTGGCCGTCATGGCCAGCTCCGTGAACTACAACTCGGTGTGGACCTCGATCTTCGAACCGGTCTCCACCTTCGCCTTCCTCGAGCGCTACGGTCGACTCTCCCCGCTGGCCAAGCGGCACGACCTGCCGTACCACATCATCGGCTCCGACCTGGCCGGCGTGGTGCTGCGCACCGGTGAGGGTGTCAACGCCTGGAAGCCCGGGGACGAGGTCGTCGCCCACTGCCTGTCGGTGGAGTTGGAGTCTCCCGACGGCCACGACGACACCATGCTCGACCCCGAGCAGCGCATCTGGGGCTTCGAGACCAACTTCGGCGGCATGGCCGAGATCGCGCTGGTGAAGACCAATCAGCTGATGCCCAAGCCGAAGCACCTGACCTGGGAGGAGGCCGCCGCCCCCGGGCTGGTCAACTCCACGGCCTACCGACAGTTGGTCTCCCGCAACGGCGCCGGGATGAAGCAGGGCGACAACGTCCTGATCTGGGGCGCCAGCGGTGGTCTGGGCTCCTACGCCACCCAGTTCGCGCTCGCCGGCGGCGCCAACCCCATCTGCGTGGTCTCCTCCCCGCAGAAGGCGGAGATCTGCCGGAGGATGGGCGCCGAGGCGATCATCGACCGCAACGCCGAGGACTACCGGTTCTGGAAGGACGAGCACACCCAGGACCCGCGCGAGTGGAAGCGCTTCGGCAAGCGCATCCGCGAACTGACCGGCGGCGAGGACGTGGACATCGTCTTCGAGCACCCCGGCCGCGAGACCTTCGGCGCGTCCGTCTACGTCACCCGCAAGGGCGGCACCATCGTCACCTGCGCCTCCACCTCCGGCTACATGCACTCCTACGACAACCGCTACCTGTGGATGTCGCTCAAGCGCATCGTCGGCTCCCACTTCGCCAACTACCACGAGGCCTGGGAGGCCAACCGCCTGATCGCCAAGGGGAAGATCCACCCCACCGTCTCGCGCAGCTACTCCCTGGAGGAGGCCGGCCAGGCCGCGCACGACGTGCACCGCAACGTGCACCAGGGCAAGGTCGGCGTGCTGTGCCTGGCGCCCCGCGAGGGCCTGGGCGTCACCGACCCCGAACTGCGCGCGAAGCACATCGACGCCATCAACCTCTTCCGCGGCGAGGGGTGAGGGGCACCGCCATGAGCCGCACCGGTCCCCCGCCCTCCCCGGGCAC
>NZ_VKHS01000091.1 GCF_014141525.1 Streptomyces calidiresistens | reverse complement strand
CTCCCCCACCACCCGGATGTCGGGCTCGTGGGCGAGCACGATCTCCAGCCCCCGACGGAAGAGTTCGTGATCGTCGACGACCAGGACCCGGATCGGCTCCGCGGGGGAACCCCCGGAGGCGGGGCCGTCGGCCGCGGTCCCGGGGCCGAAGCCGTTGACCATGATCCCTCTCTCCCCCCGTGAGCCTCTGGGTACCCGATCGCGCGCCACGGGAGGCCGATCGGGACTCGGGCCATGATTCCACGGCGGGGGCACGGTCCGCCGCCCCGCGGATTCCGGAGGGCGCTCCGGGTCGGAGAACCGCCGGGGAACGGCGGGAAGTCGTCGGCCCGGCGGTCGTGCGGGGACGTTCGGGGGTGTGCCCGGGCCGCATGCCGCGGAGGCGGTGGGTGCGACGCGGGCACACCCCCGAACGGGAGGGGCGCCGTCACGGGAGGGCCGGGCCGGTCGGTCGCGCGGGCCACCGCGTGCCCGACCGGTCCCCGACGCCGTGCGGTCAGGTACCCAGCGAGTCCCCGGCCTCCGGCGGGGCGGAGCTCGCCAACGGGTCGCTCTCCAGCCGGATCACGCCGTAGTCGTAGGCGTGACGGCGGTAGACGACGCTCGGCTGCTTGGACTCGGCGTCCACGAACAGGTAGAAGTCGTGCCCCACCAACTCCATCTCGTAGAGCGCCTGGTCGAGCGACATCGGAGCCGCGGTGTGGGTCTTCTCCCGCACCACCAGCGGTCCGTCCCCCTCGACCTCCAGCGGCCCGACCTGCCGGATGTTCGACTCCTCCGCCTCCTCGGGGGAGGCCGGGCCCAGTTCGCCGTCGCCGTTGAGGGTGGCGGCGCCGATGACCGTGGCGGGCACGGCGCTCGCGGGGATGCGGTCACGACCGCGCCGGGAGGTGCGCTTGTCGTGCCGCCTGCGCAGACGGGTCTCGAGCTTCTCCACCGCCAGGTCCAGGGCCCCGTACGGGTCGGAGGCGGACGCCTCGGCCCTGATCACCGGACCCCGGTGCCGCAACGTGATCTCCACCCGGTCGGAGCGGTCCGCCTGCCGGGGGTTGGGCTCCTTGGACACTTCCACGTCGAGGCTGAGGACCTTCGTGTCGATCCTCTGGATTTTGTCGATCTTCAGCTTCTCGGCCACGTGCCTCCGGAAGCGCTCCGGCACCTCCGTCTTGCGGCCCTTGACGACAATGTCCACGCAGAACTCCGTTCCCGGGCGGGCCGCCGTTGGCGGTCACCGCCCTTGGTGCACCGGGTCCGAGGGGTCCGGGGGATCTTCCGGCGCTCCCCCTCGGGTTACATCGGGGTGCGGCTCACACCTCCTCGGTCCGGATCCCTCCGAGCGTCTCCGGGCGACAGCCCGGAGAACTCCTCGCCGGCGGCGGGGTCGGTCGACCCCGTGGAACACGGGAGCGGCACCACACGTCCCGGGGGTCCGTCCGCGCACCGGTACGTCACTCCATACCCGGGGGCGGAGCGGCAAACCCGCGTCATGCCCTCAACCCCTTCCGGGAGCGTCCACCGTGTCCGCCGCCGGAGGTGCCGGTCCGCGGTTTCGCAGGTCCGGCGCCCGTTCCCGGGGCCGTCGGTGGAAGGTTCTGTCCCTCGAAAATACCTCCGGTGACGGGGGTGCGGCACCCGCTGGACGGCCCGGACGGGGACCGATGGGCCCCGTGTGCCGGAGGGGGCCGGGGTGTTCCGGACCGCCCGCGCCGACCGGGCGCGACCGGGGCGCCCGACTCCCCTCACGGAATCCCCGGCCGGCCCCCGTCGGGCCGCTCCCGCCGGCCCCCGGGGACTTTGGCCCACCCGCCCTCCGGCGGACCGGCGACCACGGCCGCCAGCAGCGTGTTCCCCGAAACGCCCGCAGCCGTCCAACCGGCCTCGCGCAACGCCCGGGCCGCCTCGGCGAGCGTCGCCCCCGTGGTGATCAGATCGTCCACCAGAACCACCGGCCCGGCGCCGGCGGAGACCGGCGGGGGCACGGCGGCCAGCGCGCCCGCCAGGTTCTCCCGGCGCTCGGCCGGCCCCAGCCCGACCTGATCCGCCGCCGGCCGACTCCGCCGCAGGCAGGGCACCACCCGCGCGCCGTGCCCCGAGCGTCGCAGACAGGCCGCGGCGGCGCGGGCGATCCGCAGCACCGGGTCGTGACCGCGCCGTGCCACCGCCGCCCGCTCCGAGGGAATCGGCACCAGCCGCACCAGCTCCCCCGGCCGGGGCCGGGCGCGGGAGGCCGCACCGGCCCACACCGCCGCCGACACCGCCCCGGCGAGGGCGACGCCCAGCGGGCCGGCCAGCGGCAGTCGGCCGCGTTCCTTGTGGGCCAGCAGCACGGCACGGGTCTGGTCCGCGTACACCGCCGCGGCGAGCACCGGCGGCAGCCCCGGCGGCTCGGGGCGCGGCCGGATACGGCGCGGCCCCTCCCGGGTCAGCAACCCCCGACAGGAGCCGCACAGCAGGGCGCCCCGCCCGGCACACCCCGCGCAGGCGGCGGGCAGCACCAGGGAGACCAGTTCCTCGGGCCATCGCGGCCCCGGTCCGAGCACGCGACCACTGTGACGGACCCGGGGTGACCCGGGCCACCCCTGTGGACGAACGCCGTGCCGATCCGAGTGGTTTCGGTCGCCCCCGTGGCCCGCGACGCCGCCCCGGCGCACGCGGCACCCGGGCGGCGCGAGCCGCGTGCACCGGCTGAACCGGCCGGGTCAGCCCGGGTAGACCGGTCCGGTGCCGTCCGCCATGACCACCTTCCACTGCGCGTCCTGCTGCTGGAGCCGGGCCACGCCGTCCGCCGATTCGGCCAACAACGGCCGGTCCTCGCGCTCCGAGGCGGTCACCCCGGTCACGTCGCTCAGTCCGGGCACCGGCGCCGCGGGCACCGTCGAACCGTCCACCCCCACGTACTGGATCTGGTCCACCCCGCCCTCCGGCCGACCGGCGACGACCAGCCGTCCGGTCCCGGCCCAGGAGACGGCCACCACGTTCTCCAGGTGCGGCGCGATCGGCCGCAGGCCGTCCACGACCACCTCGGCCTCCCCCACGTCCCCGGCGTCCGCGCCGTTGCCCGCGCCGGAGTCGCCGGCAGCGGTGGTGTCGTCCGGGTCCGCCGCGGCGACCGAGCGCTCGATCCGTCCCAGGTACAGGGCGGTGCGCTCGCGCTGCGAGATCAGCAGCGCCACCCGGGTGCCGTCGGAGGAGACCCGCAGCGCCTCCAGCCGCTGCCCGGCCCGCAGGCCGCGCACCTCGACCTCCTCCGGGGCCGCCCCGCCGCGCGGGAGCCGGTACAGCGCGCCGGTGCCGCCGGAGACGGCCTCCGCCTCGCGGTCGGCGAACCACAGGTCGCCCAGACCGTCCCAGCTCGGGGTGGAGATCCCGCCGACCGGCGCCGTGAACGGGTCCCCGGTATCCCCCGTGTCCCCGGTGTCCCCGGTCCCGTCGGTGTCCCCGGTCCCGTCGGTGGTTCCGCTCTCCCCCTCGGTACCGGACGGGTCCGAGGGGTCCGAGGGGTCGGACGGGTTCGCCTCGCCGGTCTCCTCCTCCAACGGCGTGCCCTCCGGGGCGCCCGCGTCCCCGACCGACACGTACAAGGGTTCGCCGAGGGTATCGGTGTTGCCCGTCAGCTCCGTCACCCACAGGGTGGACCCGTCGGCCGACACGGCCGCCGCCATCTCCTCGTCCCGGCGCACCGCCACCGCCCGCGGACCCACTCCCTCACGGCCCAGCGGACCCGCCACGGGACGCGGCCGGCCCTCGTCCTCGATCGCGACCAGGCGCCGTTCCTCGTCCAACAGGTACTGCCGCTCCTGCGTGCCGATCAGCAGCCCGGGAGCCCGGGTCTGGGCCTCCAACGCGGTCAGGGAGCACAGCTCCCGGCCCGCCCGGGTCGCCAGGCGGACCTCGGTGACCTCGGCGGACCCCACCCCCCGCACCGTGTGCAGGGTCTGTGCCGCCATCCGCTCGCACCGGGTGCGGCCCGTGTCGGCGGGCAGCCCGGCCAGGGACAGGGTCAGCACCCCCGACTCGTCCGGCGCCGGCCGGCTGTCCCCCACCAGGCGCGTGCCCTCCGGGAAGTACGTGGTCACCACCGGCTCCAGCCAGGAGCTCGGCCCCTCCAGCAACGCGGCGACGGCCTCGCCCACCGGGTCCACCCGGCTGCGGACCTGGATCGGGTCGGCCACCAGCACGCCCCCGGCCCCGGGCACCGAGCCCGCCCCGGGCCCGGCGTCCGCGTAGTAGTAGCGGTTGACCGCGCGGTGGATGCGGCGGAAGTCGGACTCGCCCAGCACCAGCCCGTCGGGCAACCGGTCGATCCGCCATTCGTCGTCCACCTGCCGCAGGGACAGCCGCTCCCGGTAGGTGCCCTCGTCCGGCTGGTACACGTGACCCGCGTCCACCACCGCCAGGCGGGTGCCGGAGATCTCGAAGGCGAAACCGCTGCCGTCGATCGCCGGGTCCGCCGGCCGACCGGCCAACAGGGGGCCGTCCGCGAGGACGGTCGTGCCCGCCATCGGGTCCCAGCCCTCGGCGGCCTCCGGGGTCAGGTACTCGCGGGCGGTCGCGTAGTCCGCCTCGTCGCTGGTGACGGCCTCCAGGAAACCGCGCGCGATGTCCTGGGGCAGCGCGCCGGGCTGGGGACTGACCCCGAAGACCCGCACCTGGCTGTCGGCGTCCGCCCGGCGGTCCGACTCCACCCGCTGCACGGGCCCGGAGCCCGGCATCGAGGCGCAGCCGGTCAGCAACAGTCCGCAGGCGGCCACCGTGCCGCCCAGCCGGCGCAACCGCGCCGCCCGGCGGACGCCCCCGGGTGCCCCGTGGATCGACGGCCCGGACGCCGCGCGTCCCGCCGTCCGCGTGCCCGGGACCGGTCCCTCACCGCCCACGACCGGCCTCCTCCCGACTGTCCGTGTCCCGCCCCGACCCGTGCCCGGGGCCCCGCCCGTCGTCCCGCGCGGAGAGCGCCGTGGCGCCCGACCCGGCGGCGGCACCGGCCGCCCCGGCGGCCCCGCCGGTCCCGGCGTCCGACGGTTCGAGCGCGATCGGCGAACCGCGCAGCGGACCGTTGGCCGCACGCGGCAGGGTCAGGCGGAACTGCGCCCCGCGCCCCGGCTCGCCCCAGGCCTCCAACCGGCCGCCGTGCAGCCGGGTGTCCTCCAGCGCGATCGACAGGCCCAGTCCGGTGCCGCCCGTGGTCCGGGCCCGCGCCGGGTCGGCCCGCCAGAACCGGTTGAACACCCGTTCCGCCTCGCCGGGCCCCAGCCCGATGCCGTGGTCCCGGACCGCCACCGCCACCGCCCCGTCCTCGCCGGGGGCCGCGGCCAGCCGCACGACCACGTCGTGCCCCTCGCCGTGCTCGATGGCGTTGACCACCAGGTT
The DNA here is from genome assembly GCF_014141525.1 of Streptomyces calidiresistens. GTDB lineage: Bacteria > Actinomycetota > Actinomycetes > Streptomycetales > Streptomycetaceae > Streptomyces > Streptomyces calidiresistens. The sequence continues at coordinate 5,769 of NZ_VKHS01000091.1, read as the reverse complement.
GCGCAGCACCCGCTCCACGCGGCGGGGGTCCACCTCGGCCACCACCGGCCGCTCGTCCCCGCGCACCACCAGCCGGGTGCCCTTGCGCTCGGCCAGCGGCTCGGCCGCCTCCAGCACCCGCCGCACCGAGTCCCTCAGGTCGGTCGGCTCGGCCTCCAGGGCCGCGGCGCCGGCGTCGAAGCGGCTGATCTCCAGCAGCTCCGCCAGCATGGCCTCGAACCGGTCCAGCTGATCGATGAGCAGCTCCGCCGAGCGGGCCGTCATCGGATCGAAGTCGCCCTTGGACTCGTGGATGACGTCCGCCGCCATCCGCACCGTCGTCAGCGGGGTGCGCAGCTCGTGCGAGACGTCCGAGACGAACCGCCGCTGCATCCGCGACAGCTCCTCCAACTGGTGGATCTTGCCCTGCAGGCTGCGGGCCATCTTGTTGAACGACTCGCCGAGCCGGGCGATGTCGTCCTCGCCGCTGACCTTCATCCGCTCCTGCAACCGGCCCGCCGCCAACCGTTCGGCGATCCGCGCCGCCATCCGCACCGGCGTCACCGCCTGCCGCACCACCAGCCACGAGATGGCGCCCAACAGCGCCACCAGGAACACCCCGGCGGTGGTGATGGTGCCCTTGACCAGCGCCAGCGACTTCTCCTCCTGCGTGAAGGGGAAGAGGTAGTACAGCTGGTAGGGGTTGCCGTGGTTGTCGGTCAGCCGCCGCCCCACGATCAGCGCCGTCTGGGTGGACCCGTCCGGGCGCACGATCGTGCCGTACCGGCGATGGGTGCCGGCGTCGCCGTCCAGTGCCTCCCGCATGTCCTGCGGCACGCTCTCCTCGGGCCGGATGTCCGCCGAGGAGCGGGGGCCGCGCGGCGCGCCGCCGGCCGTCTCCCCGCCGAACGGCTGCCCCGACAGCTGCGAGGGCAGCGCCACCACCGAGTACACGCCCTGCCCGCCGCTGGCCAGCTGCTCGACCATGCCGGTCAACCACACGCCCGGGTCGGTGGCCCGCCCCGGGGTGCCGTCACCGGCGTCCGCGCCGGTGATCGCCCGGTCCGCCCGGTCCGCGGCCACCGCGAACCCGCCGTCGGCCTGGCTGATCGCCGTCTGCCGCTTGGCCTCCAGCAGGCCGTTGCGGACCTGCCCGATGACGACCACACCCAGCACCAGGACCACCGCCAGCGACAGCAGCAGGGTCGAGACCACCACGCGCAGCTGGATGTTGCGCCGCCACAGCCGGAGCACCGGCAGCAACGGGCCGCGGGCCCACCGTCCGAAGATCCGGATGGCGGGCTGCGCCCTGCTGCCGGTCGCCCCCTCGGGCAGCAGCAGGGCCGTGCGACGGGACCACTCGGTCACCTCAGCCGGACCCGGCCTTGTAGCCGACGCCCCGGACCGTCACGACGATCTCCGGGCGCTCGGGGTCCTTCTCGATCTTCGAGCGGAGCCGCTGGACGTGCACGTTGACCAGACGGGTGTCGGCGGCGTGCCGGTATCCCCACACCTGCTCCAGCAGCACCTCCCGGGTGAACACCTGCCACGGCTTGCGGGCCAGCGCCACCAGCAGATCGAACTCCAGGGGGGTCAGCGAGATCGCCTTGCCGTCGCGCTTGACGGAGTGCCCGGCGACATCGATCACCAGGTCACCGATGGCCAGCTGCTCGGGGGCGGGCTCCTCCGAGCGCCGCAGCCGGGCCCGGATCCGCGCCACCAGCTCCTTGGGCTTGAACGGCTTGACGATGTAGTCGTCGGCCCCGGACTCCAGGCCGACCACCACGTCCACCGTGTCGCTCTTGGCGGTGAGCATCACGATCGGCACCCCGGACTCGCCGCGGATCAGCCGGCACACCTCGATGCCGTCCCGCCCCGGCAGCATCAGGTCCAACAGCACGAGGTCGGGCTTGATCTCCCGAAAGGCCGCCAGGGCCTTGTCTCCGTCCGCGACGAACGACGGCTCGAAGCCCTCGCCGCGCAGGACGATGCCGAGCATCTCCGCCAGAGCGGTGTCGTCATCGACGACGAGAACGCGTCCCTTCATGACTTCATCATCCCATTGGCCGGATGGTGACCGTCCACGTTCCTTTTCCTCCCGTCCCCCCGCGGCTCCATCGCCACGGTTCGCGCCACTTTGTGTGCTTTCGGCCCGGTTCTCATTCGGCTGTCGTCCCGTCCCGTTCGGTTGTCATCCGGCCTCCCCGACCCCCGCTCCCGGCGGCACCGCCGCCGGCCCTTCCCGGTACGGCGGGCGCATCACGCCCCGCTCCGTCACCACCGCCGTCACCAGCTCACCGGGCGTCACGTCGAACGCCGGGTTGTACGCCCCGGCGCCCTCCGGCGCCACCCGCACCCCCGGCCGCGCCGTCGTCACCTCGTCCCCCTCCCGTTCCTCGATCACGATGCCCGCCCCCGAGGGCGTGGCCGGATCGATCGTGCTCACCGGCGCCACCACCACGAACGGCACCCCGTGGTGCCGCGCCAGCACCGCCAGCGGATACGTGCCGACCTTGTTGGCCACCGCCCCGTCGGCGGCGATGCGGTCGGCCCCCACCAGAACGGCGTCCACCCGGCCCGCCGCGAACAGCGATCCGGCGGCGGCGTCCGCCAGCACCGCGTACGGCATCCCCTCCCGCCCGGCCTCCCAGGCGGTCAGCCGCGCACCCTGCCACAGCGGACGGGTCTCGTCCACCCACAGCCGCTCCAGCAGTCCCGCGCGGTGCGCCGCGCGCACCACCGCCAACGCGGTGCCCCCGCCCCCGGAGACCAGGGCCCCGGTGTTGCAGTGTGTCAACAGCCGCCACCCGCCGGCCTCCCCGGCCGGCTCCGGCAGCAGGTCCCGCAGCAGCCGCAGGCCCTCCGCCGCCATCGCCTCCGAGGCCAGCGCGTCCTCCCGGTGCAGCTCCCGGGCAGCCGCCAGGGCCGCCCGGGCCGCCTCCGCGCTCCCCCGGTCGGCGGCGGCCCGGTGGGCGGCCAGCGCCCGCCGGACCCCGAACCCGAGGTTCACCGCCGTCGGTCGGGCCTCCGCCAGCAGCCGCGCCGCCGCCTCCACGTCCTCGCCGCGCGCCGCCGCCAGCGCCACCCCGTAGGCACCCGCCAGACCCAGGACGGGGGCCCCGCGCACCGCGAGCGACCGGATCGCTGCCACCAGCCCCGGCACGTCCCGGCACACCAGATCCCGCTCCTGCGCCGGCAGCCGGGTCTGGTCCAGCACCACCACCGCCGGGCCGTCGGCCCCGTCTCCCCGCTCCCCGGAGGTGTCGAGCCACCGCAGGGCGGGGGAGAAGCCCGGCACGGCCCCCTCGTCGGCGGGCAGGGCCCCGCCTGCCGTCATCCGCTCCGTCATCCGCCCAGTCTGCCCGGCGGAAACGGCACGACGGGACACCGGGACCGGTATCCGCCGCCCCGGGGGTCGGGGGCACGTGGCACGATGGGCGCCAGGACGCGGTGAAGGAGCGATGATGAGCGACCGTTGGACCTCCCCCGGCTCGTCCGACCCGGGGGACGATCCGCACGGCCGGGGGTCGGACGGGGGTCCGAACCTCCACAAGAACCCCGCGCCGCCCCCCGGCGGTCAGGCCCCGCCGCCCACCGGCTGGAGCGCCGGAGCCCCCGCCGGGCAACCCGGCGCCGGGGGATGGGGCGCCGGCCCCGGCGCGCCCGGCGGCTCCGGCTGGGGCGGCCCCCGGTGGGCGCCGAAGCCCGGCGTCATCCCGCTGCGCCCGCTGGGCGTCGGCGAGATCCTCGACGGCGCCGTGTCCACCGCGCGCGCCCACTGGCGCACCGTTCTGGGCATCTCCCTGGGCGTCGCGGTCTTCATCCAGCTGATCTCGCTGTTCGCGCTGCGCTTCTGGTTCGGCGACGGCTCCGCCCTCACCGCGCTGGAGGAGAACCCCAACCCCACCGAGGAAGAGGTGCTCGACGCCGTCGCCGACCTCTTCGCGCTCGGTTCGGTGACCGGTCTCGCCACCCTCGTCGGCTCGGTCATCGCCACCGCCATGCTCACGGTGGTCGTCGCCCGGGCGGTCCTGGGGCGGGAGATCTCCATCGCCGAGGCGTGGGCGGAGTCCCGGGGGCGGCTGCTGCGCCTGCTCGGCCTGATCCTCCTCACCGGCCTGATCGTCGGCGCCGCGATGCTGGTGCCGCTCCTGATCGGTGGCCTCACGCAGTTCGTCCCCCTGGTGATCCTCGGCGCCATCGCCGGGGTGATCCTCGCGGTGTGGCTGTGGGTACGGTTCTGCCTGGCCGCCCCCGCCCTGATGCTCGAACGCCAGGGCGTGTTCACCTCGCTGGGCCGGTCCTGGAAGCTGGTGGGCGGCTCCTGGTGGCGGGTCTTCGGCATCCAGCTGCTCATCCTGATCCTGGTGCTCGTCGTCTCCGGGATCATCGAGTTCCCGCTGACCTTCCTCGCCGAGTTCGTCTCCAACGGCGGCACCAACATGTTCGTGGGCTCCGAGATGACCTGGACCTACCTGCTGATCACCGGTGCCGGCGCCGTGATCTCCTCCACCATCACGCTGCCGATCAGCGCCGGCGTCACCGCGCTCCTCTACATGGACCAGCGGATGCGCCGCGAGGCCCTGGACCTGGAGCTGACCCGCGCCGCCGGCTTCGACACCCCGAACGACCCCGGGGCCGCGGGCCCCGGGCACCCGGGGTACTGAGCGGATGACGGGGGCGTTCGGCGCACTCGCCCATCCGCTCGCGGCCGTCGTCGGTCGGGCGCTGCCGCGCTCGGCCGACGAGCCGCCCATCGGCATCGACCGCGACCCCGCCCGCGAGGCCGCCGAACGGGAACTCTCCCGCGAGATCTACACCCGGCACGAGCCCGGCCCCGTCCGACGGGCCTTCGACTGGGTGTGGGAGACGGTCTCCGACCTGCTCTCCCGGGTCACCCTGGCCACCCCCGGCGGCTGGCTCGGCCTGCTGATCATCGTCCTGATCGTTCTCGCCCTGCTCATCGCGCTGCGCCTGCGCCTGGGATCGGTCCGCGCCGCCGCCGGCGGCGGACCCCCCGAGGTCCTGGGCGCCAGGGCCCGCACCGCCGCCGAGCACCGCGCCGAGGCGGACCGCCACGCCGCGGCCGGCGACTGGGACCGGGCCGTGCGCGAACGCATGCGCGCCCTGGTCCGCTCGCTGGAGGAACGCGCCCTGCTCGACCCCCGCCCCGGCCGCACCGCCGACGAGGCCGCCCGGGAGGCCGCCCTGCCCCTGCCCGCCTTCGCCGATCGGCTGCGCGCCGCCGCCCGCACCTTCGACGACGTCACCTACGGCGGCCGGCACGCCGACGCCGCCGACCACCGCCGGCTGGACGAGCTGGAGCGCGAGGTGCGCGCCGCGCGCCCCGTCGCCCCGACCGGGCCCACCGGCGGTGTCCCCGGCTCCTTCGCGTCCCCCGCCGGCGCGCCCCGGACCGGCGGGGCCGCCCGATGAGCGCACCCGCCACCTCCGTGTCCCCCGACGCCCGCCGCCTGTGGCTGGTCGCCCGCGGCCCCCTGCTGGCCGCCGTCGTCATCCTGTTGACCGCCGCCCTGATCGCCCTGTTCACCACCGGTGAGGACGGTTACCTCAACCCCCGCTCGGCCACCCCGCAGGGCGCCCGGGCCGTCGTCGAACTGCTCGCCGAACGCGGCGTGGAGACCGTGGAGGTCTCCGGGCCCGAGGAGGCCGCCGGGGCCGCCGGCCCCGACACCACCCTCCTCGTGGTCGTCCCCGACCTGCTGGACGCCGACGCCGCCCGCCTGCTGCACAACGCCCGCGGCCCCGAGGCCCCCGGCCGCACCGTGC
>NZ_VKHS01000909.1 GCF_014141525.1 Streptomyces calidiresistens | reverse complement strand
CGCGAGGCGATGACCTGCCACCTGGGGGACTTCGGGGAGTACTCCGAGCTGCGCCGGCGGCTGAAGGACCGGGAGAACGAACTCGCCCGGCGGGGCGCGGGGCTGCGGCGGGCCGCCGCGGCCGACGCGCTGGAGAAGCTGCGGCCGGGTGACGTCATCCACGTGCCCGCCGGGAAGTTCGCGGGGCTGGCCCTGGTACTGGACCCCGGTGTGCCCGGCGGCGGACGCAACGGCAGCCGCGAGGGCCGCTGGACCAGGGAGCCGGGCCAGGGGCCCCGCCCCCTGGTGCTCACCGCCCAGCGGCAGGTCAAGCGCCTCAACGAGGCCGATTTCCCGGTGCCGGTGGAGCCGTTGGACCGGATGCGGATCCCCAAGTCCTTCAACTCCCGCAGTCCGCAGTCCCGGCGCGACCTGGCCTCGGCGCTGCGCACCCGGGCCGGTCACCACGAACCCGGCCGGCAGCGTCGTCGACGGACCGAGGCGGCCGACGACCCGATGATCACCGAACTGCGCACGGCGATCCGCGCCCATCCCTGCCACGGGTGCGACGAGCGGGAGGACCACGCCCGGTGGGCCGAGCGGTACCAGCGCCTGACCCGGGAGACCGGGCAGCTGCGGGGCCGCATCGAGGGACGCACCAACACCATCGCCCGCACCTTCGACCGGGTCCACGCCCTGCTCACGGAGCTGGACTACCTGCGCGGCGACGAGGTCACCGTGCACGGCCGACGCCTCTCCCGGCTCCACGGCGAGCTCGACCTGCTGGCCGGGGAGTGCCTGCGCGAGGGGGTGTGGGAGGGGCTGGAGCCCCCCGAGCTGGCCGCCTGCGTCTCGGCGCTGGTCTACGAGGCGCGCACCGCCGACGACGTCCTCGCGCCGGAGCCCCCGGGCGGCCGGGTCAAGCACGCCCTGGACGAGATGGGCGTCATCTGGAGCCGCCTGGACGACCTGGAGGAGCGGCACCGCATCGCCCAGACGGCGGGGGTGGGTCAGCGGCAGCCGGACGCCGGCTTCGCCCGACCGGTGTACCGATGGGCCCGGGGGGACGGCCTGGACCCGGTGCTGCGGGAGGCCGACATGCCGGCGGGCGACTTCGTGCGCTGGTGCAAGCAGGTGATCGACGTGCTGGGACAGGTCGCCGCCGCCGCGCCGGGGGAGAACAGCACGGTGCCGCGCGCCGCGCGCCGGGCGGTGGACTCCCTGCTGCGGGGCGTGGTCGCCTACAGCTCGGTGGGGTGACCGCCACCCCCTCCCGCCCCGGCCCACCGGGACGGGAGGGGGCGGCGCCCGATCCGATCAGTCGATCGGATCGGCGGCCAGGGCCGCCAGCAGGCGGCGCAGCGAACCACCCAGGCCCCACCGCTCCGCCAGCGCGGACAGCGCCGTCGGGTCGGCGGGGGCGGTCGGTGGCGCCGGATCGAGCACCGGCAGCGGCAGGTCCTCCACCACCCCCACCACCCGGGGGGCGACGTCCAGGTAGTCGGCGGCGGCCAGCAGGTTCCGCCGCCGCGCCGGCGTCAAGCGGGACGCCGGGTCCTCCGCGGCGGCCCGCACCCCCGCCAGGTCCCCGTACTCGGCCAGCAGTTGGGCGGCGGTCTTCTCGCCGATGCCGCGCACTCCCGGCAGCCCGTCGCTGGGGTCCCCGCGCAGGACCGCCAGATCCGTGTAGCGGGCGGCCGGGACGCCGTACCGCTCCCGGATCAGGGCCTCGGTGACCACGTCGCAGTCGCCCACGCCCCGGCGGGGGTACAGCACCCGCACCCCCCGCTCGTCGTCGACGAGTTGGAAGAGGTCCCGGTCCCCGGTGACCACGAGGACCGGCCGGTCGGCCCGCCGGGTCAGGGTGCCGATGACGTCGTCGGCCTCGTGGTCGGCCGCGCCCAGCCGGGCGATCCCGAGGGCGTCCAGCACCTCGTGGATGACCGGAACCTGGGCGAGGAGCGTGTCCGGGGCCTCCTCGGCCGCGCCGTCGCGTTGTTCCCCCGGCTGTCCCCCCGGGCTGTC
>NZ_VKHS01000908.1 GCF_014141525.1 Streptomyces calidiresistens | reverse complement strand
CTGCGGCTCGGTCCCCCTCCCGTCGGGGGCCTCCGACGGGGTGTCGGGGCCGCCGGGGGAGGCGGCTTCGGGACCGGCCGCCGGCACCCGCCCGTGGCGCCGCGGACGGGCACCGGCCGCCGGGCGGTCCGGGTCCCCGGACCGCCCGGCGTGCTCGGGTCGGCCGGCGCTGCTCACCGGTCCAGTCTAGGAGCGTCGGCCGACAGCGGCCCGGTGGCGGGGGCCGGGAGGAGCGGGCGCGGTCCCCCGGGCCCGCCCCCTCCCGGCGCGGGTGTCCGGTGGAGTGGGGGTCGTCCGGTCGGTGCCCCGGCGGCGGGTTCTCAGCCCCCGGCCTCCTGCTGTTCGGCGTACTGCTGGAGGGCGGCCAGCACCCGGGCGGGGTCGTTGTCCGGTCGCACCGCCTCTCCGATGGTGCGGCGCATCTCGCCGGAGACGCGGGCCCAGCTCACCTTGCCGACCGGGAAGGGACGCGCGACGGGCAGCTGTTCGAGGAAGGGCCGGAAGCGGGTGTGCTCATCGCTGACCTGCATCCGCTCGATGGCGGGAACGGTGACCGGCAGCAGGTGGTAGCGGTCGGCGAAGGCGACGACGTGCTCGGTCGCGAAGACGTGGCCCAGGAAGGTGCGGATGGAGTCGAGCCGGTCGTTGCCGTTGAAGGCCATCAGCCAGTCGACGGCGCCCAGGGTGACCTCGGAGGGCCCGTCCACGCCGGGGACGGGGCCGGTGGTGTAGGCGATGTCGAAGAGCTGGGCCTGCCGCAGGAAGGTGGGGTGGGCGTGCATCATGGCGACCTCGCCGCGGCCGAAGCCGCGGTAGATCTCGCGCCGGTCGGTGGTGCCGGGGTCGCCGGAGCCGGTGAGGCCGGTGCGGACGAGTTCGTCGCGCAGCCAGGTGAAGGTCCCGATGTTCTCCTCGGAGTCGATCGCGTAGCCGCCGCCGGAGCGGGTGAGACCGCCGCCGCCCCCGAGCATCCAGATCGCGGCCTCGGCGTGGCCCTCCTCGGGGCCGAGCGGCAGGCCGTAGGGGATGGGTACGCCGGATGCGGCGAGTGCCTCGGCGGCCTCGCGCAGCTCCTCCCGGGTGGCGGGCGGCTCGTCCGGGTCGAGGCCGGCGTTCTCGAAGAGGTCGCGGTTGCACAGGAGGCGACGGGTGTCGGTGACGTAGGGCAGGCCGTACTGGACGTGGCGCACCTCCCCGGCCCGGGCGAGGCCGGGGAGGAAGTCGGACTGCATGGGGAGGGTGAGCAGGTCACCGGCGGGGTGGAGCAGATCGGCGTGGGCGTACTCGGCGTAGGCCCCGAGCTGGGCGATGTCCGGTGGGTTGCCGGCGGCGACCATCTCCGCGACGCGGGCGTCGGCCTCGTCGGGCGGGAAGACGGTCACGTCGATCATGAGGTCGGGATGGTCGCGGCGGAAGCCGCGCACGAGTTCGTTCCAGAAGCTCTCGGTGCTCCCGGTGGCCGAGTCGGAGCCGTGCTCGACGGCGACCAGGCGCAGGGTGTCGCCGGATCCACCCGGGTCCGCCTCCCGGGAGCCGCAGGCCGGCAGGGCGCCGGCGGCGAACAGGCCGGCGGCGGCGCCGATGAAGTCTCGTCGTCTCACGTTCCACAACCCCCTGGTCTTCCGTGGTCTGGCCGGGGGAAGGGGTCGGTGCCGGGCTGTGGCGCGGGCCGACGGGTGGCACCGGTCCGGGGTGGTGTGCCCGCCCCCGGGGGCGCCGGCCGCGCCGCGGGGTGGGCGGGCGGACGTCGGTGACCGGCGTGTCGTCCCCCGGTCGGTCCGGGCCGGTCGGGACCGGTCCGGTTGGGGGCCGAGTCTGCCGTGCGGGGCGGGGCGTGTCCCCGGGAACGCGGGTATCGCTTTCGCAACGGATTTCCCGGGGAGGTTCGGTGGGGACCGGTGGGGAGAGTGTGACGGCTGGGGAGGGAGGGGTTCGCACCGGTGGCGTCCACGGGGGTTCCCGCTCGCAACTCTCCCCGGATGTCGGTGAGGTGGGGGCTCCGTTCGG
>NZ_VKHS01000907.1 GCF_014141525.1 Streptomyces calidiresistens | reverse complement strand
AGGTGTATAAGAGAAAGCCCCACCCCACCGGGGTCCGCCTCCCCTCGCGCACTCGCGCGGGGGTCGCCGCCACCGAACGGCGGACCCGATCGCCCCCACGGGTGGCCGGGCACGCGACGGCGGCGCGCGGAAGGAAGCCGCGCGCGTCGGCACCGAAGAGTCCCGGTGTCATGGGGCCTTCGCCGGCCCCGCCTCCCCGTGCGGTCCCGTCGCCGCACCGGAAACGACGTCGAGCAGCCGCGCGAGCTCGTGGCGGTCACGGGCGCCCGGGCGCCCCGTGAAGGGCGCGAGGGCCGTCCGGATCTCCTCCATCACCCGTTCCGCGAGCTCGCCGCCCTCCGGGGTGATGAACACCTCGATGACCCGACGGTCCTCGGACGACCTGCCCCGCGCCACGAGACCCCGACGCTCGGCACGTTCGCCGAGCGGGCCGTGATCAACCCCCGCCACAGCGTGGTACCGCCGAGTGACATCGACCCCGTGCGCATCGCCGCCGCGATGAACCCGGCGATGTCCTCCCGGGTCGCGCTGCGCCGCCGCATCGCGTTCCGGGAGGGCCGGAGCGTGCTCGTCCTCGGCGCCACGGGCAACGCCGGGCGCATGGCGGTGCAGATCGCCAAGCGGTTCGGCGCCTCACACGTGATCGCCGTCGGTCGCGACGCCTCCCGGCTCGCCGCGCTGCGCGGGCCGGGCGCGGACGAGACGGTGACGTTCGACCGGGCCGACCGCGCCGCCGACGTGGACGTCGTCATCGACTACGTGTGGGGGGAGCCGTCCGCGCTCGCGATGACCGCGATCGTCACCGCGCGCCGGGATCCCGGCGCCCCCCTGGACTGGATCCGGATCGGTTCCGTCGCCGGCCGGGCGATTCCGGTCCACTCCGCGCTGCTGCGCTCGGCCCGGCTGCAGCTCTGCGGCAGCGGTATCGGCTCGGTCCCGCCCCGCGACTTCCTCGCGGAGCTGCCGGAGCTCGCCGCCGTGCACACCGGCGCGATCGACGTGCGGGCCCGGGCCGTGCCCCTGACCGGGGTCACCGAGACGTGGGGCGCGGAGACGGAGGACCGCATCGTCTACATCCCATGAGAACACCCCATCCCCGATCTTCACCCGTACGGAGGAAAGGCGTGTCCGTCGAGGAGCGAGGGGCGAGGGGGCGAGGCGTGGATCACCCGGTTGCCGGGCCTCCTCGCCGACCTGCCGCCCCGATCCGCCGGACGGGGCGCGCGGCGCCCGTGCCCGGTCGGTCGCGACATCGCGCGCTCCCGAGCATCGGTGCTTCCGGCTTCGGTGGGGTGCCGAGGCCTCACGCCCTCGCCACGTGCACGGCCATGCCGGCGAGCACGGTGCCCATCACGTACCGCTGCAACCGCAGCCAGGTGGGCCGGCTCCGCAGGAAGGTGGAGACGGAGCCCGCGCCGACGGCGATGAGGCCGTTGACCGTCACCGCGATCACGATCTGGATGAGTCCGAGCAGGAGGCTCTGCAGGGCCACGGAGCCCCGCTCCGGATCGACGAACTGCGGCAGGACCGACACGTAGAGGATGGCGATCTTGGGGTTGAGCAGATTGGTGACCAGCCCCATGGTGAAGAGCTTCCGCGGCCGGTCGGGGGGCAGCGGGCGGGGGTCGAAGGCCGAGGTGCCGCCCGGTCGGAGCGTGGTCCAGGCGAGGTAGGCGAGGTAGAGCGCCCCCGCGATCTTGACCGCCGTGTAGGCGACCGGCACATGGGCGAAGAGGGTGGCGATCCCCGCGGCGGCGGCGATGAGGTACACGAGGAAGCCCGCTGCCACGCCCAGCAGGGAGATCAACCCGGCCCGACGCCCCTGAACCACCGATCGCGACACCAGGTAGACCATGTTCGGGCCGGGCGTCAGGACCAACCCCAGGGCGACGAGGGACATCCCGATCACTGCCGATGTGCCGATCAACTCGGTTCACGCCTCTCTCGACGGTCCGGCTCGCCGCCGATCCCGGGCATCCGTGAAGCGGGACCGCCCCGGGGATCGGGAACC
>NZ_VKHS01000906.1 GCF_014141525.1 Streptomyces calidiresistens | reverse complement strand
TCCGGGGCGGGGCCGGGGGAGTGGACGCGGTCGGGCCGGCGGGGCGGGCCCGGAAAGGGGCTCAGTCGGCCTTCGCCACGCCGATCGGGCAGGAGACGCCCGTGCCGCCGATGCCGCAGTACCCGCCGGGGTTCTTCTCCAGGTACTGCTGGTGGTACTCCTCCGCCGGGAAGAACGGCCGCCCCTCGGCGGTGAGGATCTCCGTGGTGATCGAGCCGTGCCCGTTGGCGGTCAGCACCCGCTGGTAGGCGTCGCGGGACTCCTCCGCGATCCGCTGCTGCTCCGGCGAGTGGGTGAAGACCGCCGAACGGTACTGGGTGCCGGTGTCGTTGCCCTGGCGGAAGCCCTGGGTGGGGTCGTGCGCCTCCCAGAAGACCTTCAGCAGCTTCTCGTAGGAGATCACCGAGGGGTCGAACACCACGCGCACGGTCTCGGTGTGCGCGGTCATCCCGGAGCACACCTCCTCGTAGGTGGGGTTCGGGGTGTGGCCGCCCTGGTAGCCGGCGAGCGTGGTCCACACGCCCTCGGTCTGCCAGAACTTCCGCTCCGCGCCCCAGAAACAGCCCAGGGCGAAGTCGGCGACCTCCAGGCCCTCGGGGTAGGGGCCGAGGAGGGGGTTGCCGAGCACGACGTGCTTCTCCGGCACGGCGAACAGCGGCTCGGAGCGCCCGCTCAGGGCCTCCTCCGGACCGGGGAGCCGGGTCTTGAAACCGAACAGCATGAAGGTTCTCTCCTCACTGGAGGCCGATGGCCAGGGCGCGGAACCCCGCGTACTCCCGGGCGGGGTCCGGGCTGTTGACCCAGGGCACCGCACCGACATAACCGTCGACCGCCCACACGTGTTCCGCCGCCTCGCCGAAGCGCTCGGCGCGCACCAGGAACCACAGCAGCAGGTGGCGGACGTGCGGCTCGACGGGGTGGCCGGGCTCGGCGTGGTGCAGGGCGAAGCGCGCGGCCTCCAGCGCGTCGCTCACCACCTTGCCGGTGAACACCGACGGGGAGAGCGACATCTCCGGCAGGTGCTCGTAGACGGCGAACAGCGGCAGCGCGGGCAGCAGGCTGCCCTCCGGGGCGGAGGCGGCGGCGCTCTGCGCGAAGCCGTACGCCTCGTCCCGCGAGCCGTGCCACTTCTCCGACCAGTGGGTGAGGGCGGTCAGGTGGGCGCCCATGTGGTCGGGGCGGCGGCGGGTGATCTCCGCCCACACGGCCTCGAAGTCGGGGCGGCGGTAGTCGAGGCCGCGCGCGACGAAGAGTTCGGTGATGAAGGGGGTGGGGTCGTCCGGCGCGAGGCGGGAGGCCTCGGCGCACACGGTGCGGGCCTCCTCCAGGATGATCCGGTGGTCCGCCGAGCCGGTGTCGGACATGGCCTGCCAGACGAGGAACTGCGCGTACACCTGGGCGCCGCCCGGGTCGCGGGGCTCCTCGGCCCGCCAGTTCCGCAGCCAGCCGGCGTCCCGCCGCACCCCGTCGGCGCCCGGGCCGCCCGCGGGTGCGCCGGGGGCGGGGCCGTCGTCGGGGGCACCGGCCGTGGTGCCGTGCTCGGCGCGCCAGCGCGCCAGCTCCATGGCCGCCGCGCCCGCGACGGACTGCACGCGCTGCCAGCGCAGCTCGTACTCCTCGGTGAGGGCCAGCAGGCGGCCGACCGGCCTCCAGTCCTGCGTGTTCGCGGTCTCCTCCAGCGCGCCGACCAGGGCGTCGTCCGGCCCGGGGAGACGCAGGTCCAGCTGCTCCACGGGCACCGGGCCGCCGGTGCGGGGCCGGGCGTCGGCGGGGCCGTCGCCCTCCTTCTCCAGGGAGACGCCCTCGCGGCGTTCGCCGGGGCCGCCCGCGCCGGGGCCCGGTCCGAACCCACCGGTGGGGTCGCCGCGTCGCGCGTTCTCCGCCGCCTGTTCCAGTCGCTTGCGCTCCTGGTGTCTGCGGATGGCGGGGGCGCCGAGCACGCCGAAGATGGCGGTCAGGGCGATCAGGAGCAGGATGGCTTCCATGGGGTGCGGCTCTCCCGGGTCGGGTCGGGCG
>NZ_VKHS01000905.1 GCF_014141525.1 Streptomyces calidiresistens | reverse complement strand
GACACTTGCAGCTTCGTCGGCAGGCTCAGATGTGTATAAGAAACAGGAGTGGGCGGGTGGCTGGGTCGTCCTCCTGGTGCTCGCCGGGGGATTCGTCCTCGGCTCGCTCGTGGTGCGCCGTGCCGGACGGCGGGCGTGGAACCGGCTGGTGGAGTCCGCGCAACGGCAGGCCCGGGCGGCGCAGGCGGCCCGGGAGGGCCGGGAGCCGGTCGATCCGACCCCCGGGCCGCCCTCCGACCGACGCGGTGGTGAGGCCATGACGATGGTCGGCGGCCTGCTGCTCATGTTCCCCGGGCTGCTCTCGGACCTGGTCGGCCTGGTGTGCGTGCTGCCGCCCGGCGCCGCGCTGATCCGGCGGGGGTTGCGACGGTTCGCCACCACCGATCGGGGGCCGGTCGGGACGACCTATCGGGACCTGAGGGCGGCCGGCGACGGGGCGCGCATCCACCGCCCGGACGGTCGGATCGTGCCCGGTGAGGTCGTGCGGGAGGAGGACGGGGCCCCCGGGGGGAACGGTCGCGTCATCCGGGAGGACGGCGGCCCGGCCGCTCCCGGCCCCGCCGGGCGGGAACGACCGGAGAGCTGAGGCCGTGTCCGGGACGGTGGGGAACGGGCTCCCGGGCCCGACCCGGCGTCCCGGACACGCGGGCACGGCGAAGGGGCGGGACACCGGGTTCTCCCCGGTGTCCCGCCCCTTCGTCCGTCGTGTCGACCGGGGCCGTTCCGCGATCCCGACGGGAGGGCCCGGGCCCTCCCGTGCAACGGTTCCGTCGACCGGTGCCCCGGTCTCAGGCCGACTTGCGGCTGTCCCGGGGGTGGACGGCGATGTTCATCGCGCCCGAACGGAGTACCGCCAGCCGCTCGGCCAGCACCTCCTCCAGTTCCTCGCGGGTGCGCCGCTCCATCAGCATGTCCCAGTGGGTGCGGGCGGGCTTGGTCTTCTTCTCCTCCGGCCCCTCGCCGTCCACCAGGAGCGCCTGCGCCCCGCAGACCTTGCACTCCCACTCCGGCGGGATCTCGGCCTCCACGGAGAAGGGCATCTCGAAACGGTGCCCCCGCTCACATGCGTACTCCACAGCCTGGCGCGGCGCCAGATCGATGCCGCGGTCGGTCTCGTAGCTGGTCACCACGAGCCGCGTGCCGCGCAGAGCTCGCTCACTCATGAATCGTGCCTCCCGGGCTGGTCGCCCACAGGACAGGTGTCGCTGTCGTCGTCATCCGGTCAACGTCCGGTCGGCGGTGAAGATTCCCGTTCAGGGAGATGCGTCGCCCGTCGTGCCGCCCCTTGCATGTACCCACCGGTGCCCGGTTTGTCACCTCCCGAGGGAGATGTCACCCGGCGCCCCTGCTCTCGGGGATCTCGGGGCCGTCGGTCGGGTGGCCTCGGGGTCCGGTAGGTCAAAGGTGCACCTTACCGTGAGGGCGCGACGTACACCCAATTCCGCCCTTCGGCGCGCCCCCCGGCTCCCTTTCCCCCGAACGCGCCCCGGCCGGGTTCCCGGCCGGCCGGACGGTGCGTCCGGGACCGGGTGCCACGGCCCCGGGCGGTGTCCCCGCCGTGGCACCATGTGGGGGAACGCGTGGGGGGAAACGGACGGATTTCCCGGTGGTCGGTGGGGGATCGGTGGGGGAGAGGTGGATCGCGATGGCCCCCGTGTGGACCTCGACCGTCGGTGCCTCCCGATTGGCCCGCATGCTGAACGCCCGGGGTGCCGATCCGCGGGACGCCGCGGGCGGGGGCCCGGCGTCCGACGGTCCGGCCGGGCCGCCCCGCCGGACGGAACCGGCCTATCGCTCCCTGGCCGACGGCATCCGGCTGCTGGTGGCGGAGGGCAGGCTGCCCACCGCCGCCCGGTTGCCCGCCGAACGCGAACTCGCCGCCGCCCTCTCGGTCAGCCGTACCACCGTCGCCGCCGCCTTCCAGCGCCTGCGGGCCGAGGGATGGATCGCCTCCCGCCGCGGCTCGGGGAGCTGGACCACCGTTCCGGCCGGTCGCCCCCTGCCCACCCCGGGCCTGGAC
>NZ_VKHS01000904.1 GCF_014141525.1 Streptomyces calidiresistens | reverse complement strand
GTCTCGTCTAGGCTTTCGGGGGTGAGCACCACGGAGGACCACGGCCCCACCGGCACCGACCGCCCGGGCGGGCCCGCCGCCCCCGCGCCGGAGGCCGCGCGGGCCCCCGACGCCCCGGAGCCGGCGGGCGCCGCCGACGCGTCCGGGACCGGCGCCGACGCCCCCGACGCCGGCGGGTCCGGTGACATCGACCCCGAGGCGGCCGAACGGCTCGAGAAGGCGGTGCGGGCCGCCGAGGTCGCGCTGATCGAGTTCGAGATCGCCGTGGAGAGCTTCCGCATCGAGGTGGAGAACTTCTCCCGCCTCCACGACGAACGCCTCGGCCCGCTCTACGCCCACCTGGAGGAGCTGGAGGCGCGCATCGCCGAGGCGACCGCCGCCCGCACCGGCGACCCGGAGGACGTGCGCAGGGCCCGCGAGGCGCGTGCCCGGGTGCAGCCGCTGCCCGGCGTGGCGGAACTGTTCCAGGACTGGCTGGGTCCCGACGGCCTGGCCCCCGACGCCGCCGCGATGCTCACCGACCGCACCGCCACGCCCCCGCCCCGGGTGCGGCCGGGCCCCGAGGCCCGCGGACTGTTCCGGGAGCTGATCCGCCGCTGTCACCCCGACCTGGTGACCGATCCGGCGGAGGCGGACCGGCGCGGCGCGTTCGTCACCCGGGTCAACCAGGCCTACGCCCTGGGCGACGTGGCGGCCCTGCGCGCGTTGACCGAGGAGTGGGAGGCGGGGCCCGCGCGGGGCCCCTCGCCCGTGCAGCGCGGTGAGGAGCTGGTGGCCCGGCTCGGGTGGTTGGCCGAGCGGCGGGACCTGCTGGCGGAGATCGCCGCCTCGCTGGAGGGCGGCGCGATCGGCTCGCTGCTGCGCCTGGGGGAGGACGACCCGGACGCGCTGCTGGAGGAGATCGCCGAGGGGCTGCGGGAGAGGATCCGCGAGCGGGAGGCGGAGCTGTACCGGGCCGCGTCCGGCGCCGGCGACCCGCCGTCCGCCGAGGAGCCGGCGTCCGCCGAGGGGCCCGCGTCCGCCGACGGGCCGACCGGGCCGTCCGCCGGCTCCGGCGACGGCGTCCCCGGGGGCACCGGCGCCGGGGGCACCGGGTCGGGCTGAGCCGATCCGCCGGCGGGCGACCCGTCGGCTCCCGGGAGGGCCGGCACGGTCCCCTACAGTCGGGGGCATGAACTTCGCACAGGTCCCCACCGTGACGGTGGACGCCGTTCCCGCCGACGGGCTGCTGCTCGACGTCCGCGAGCCCGACGAGTGGGCCGCCGGGCGCGCCGAGGGCGCCCTCCACATCCCGATGGGCGAGGTGATCGCCCGCCTCGCGGAGATCGAGGAGCGCGCCGGCGACGAACCGGTGCACGTGCTGTGCCGGGTCGGCGGCCGGTCGGCGCAGGTGACGGCCTACCTGGCCCGGAACGGCGTGGACGCGGTCAACGTGGACGGCGGGATGCTCGCCTGGGAGGCGGCGGGCCGCCCCATGGTCGCCGACGGGGAACCGCCCCGGGTGCTCTGAACCGGCGCCGGGAGGCGCGCCCGTCGGGCCCGGGGGAGCCGGCGGAGCCGTGGGCCGGGGGAGTCCCCCGCAAACCCCGCAACGCCGCAAACACCGGGCGCCGCCGGGGATCACGCACCCCGGGGGCACCGCCGGGCGACGGTCGTACCGCGACTCGCGCCGAGGGCCCGTCGGAACGCTCCGGCGGGCTCTCGGCGTGCTCGGCGGGGTTGTCGGCCCCGCGTCATGCTTTGGCCAGGGGAGGAAGCACAGCGTTCTCGAGCCGGGGCCCGGGCACGAACGGACCGTCGCGAGGTGGGCCCGGGGCTTTGCCCGCAGGAGTGAATTCGCACCGGCGCACACATGAAGCACACGCCTCCCGGGGAGGCAGGGACCGCTCACGACCCACCGGCGTCGTCGCCCGGCGACGCCCCTCCCCACCCACCGGAGGTTCCGCGTGGAGACCACCGGCCACGCCCGTCCGGCCGACGCCACGGACCCGGCCCGCCCCACCGGGGCCGGCGGGACACCACCCACC
>NZ_VKHS01000903.1 GCF_014141525.1 Streptomyces calidiresistens | reverse complement strand
GCCGGCAGGGGCGGGGCCGGTTCGGAGGGGCCGACCGGGACCCCGGGATCCGGTGGATCGGTGCCGCGGCCGGGTTCCCCGGGTGCGGCCCCCTCCCGGGGGTCCCCTCCGCCGGCCGTGGCGCCGATCGCCAGGGGCACCGGCTCGACCGGCGCCGGGCGGGGTCGTCCCTCCCTCCCGGCACGGGCGGGGTCGGGAACCCCGCAGGGCCCGGCGGGTCCGTGCGTGTGCGCGGGCACGGCCACCGGCTCGGTCCCGCCGCGCCGGTCCCGCCACCGGCCGATCCACCAGATCGTGAGGGGGGCCAGGGACGCGGCCAGGGCGAGGACGGCCCAGGTGCGCATGGCGACATGGGTGTGGTCCCGGAACACCGAGACGGTGAGGGATCCGCCCAGCAGGACGGCCCAGTACAGGTGGAGTCGGAAGGTGACGGGTCGGTCGGGACTGGCCTCGTCGCCCTTGGGGGTGACGACGAAGCGGCTGCGGCGCCGCAGCAGGGCGTCGAGGAGGGATCGGGCCCAGATGGGGGCGGAGATCGCCGACATCGCCATGCCGGCCAGGCCGGAGGAGCCCTCGGGTTCGTGCGGGCTGACGTTGTGGCGGCGGTTCCACAGGTAGAGGCCGACCTGGAGGGCCGCGACATCGCTGTAGAGCATCAGCCACACCGCCGCCGGCACCTGGGTGCCGGAGGCCCCGAGGACGAGGTAGAGGGCGCAGCCGGTGGCGCCCAGGACCCAGGTGACGGCCGCCATGGGGTAGAAGGCCAGCATGAGGGAGTAACTGAGCAGGCGTCCGGGCGCGTGGCGGGTGCGGCCGTCGAGTCCGCCCCGCCCGTACTGGCGCAGGATGGTCTCGTAGGTGCCCCGGGACCAGCGCATCTGTTGGCTGAAGAAGTCGGTCCAGGAACTGGGGCCCTCCCCCACCGCCAGCACGTCCGGTGTGTAGACCGACCGCCAGCGCCGGCCGGTGGCGGGGTTGCGGGCCCGGTGGAGTTCGAAGCCGGTGGCCATGTCCTCGGTGATGGAGTCGTACAGGCCGCCGATGGTGCGCAGGGCGGAGATCCGCACCGCGTTGTTGGTGCCGACGAACATGGGGGCGCCGTAACGGTTCCCGGCCCGCTGGATGAGGGCGTGGAAAAGGAACTGCTGGCTCTCGGCGGCCTTGGTGACGGGGCCGTCGTAGTTGCCGTAGACCTGGGGGCCGACGACGAAGGCCACGTCGGGGTCGCGGAAGTACCCGAGCATCCGCTCCAGGTAGTTCGGCAACGGCACGTGGTCGGTGTCCACCGAGGCGAAGAAGTCGTACTCGTCGCCGTGGGCGTCGAGCCAGGCGTTGTAGTTGCCGTGCTTGGTGCGGGCCCGGAAGGCACCGGTCGGGCGGTTCCAGCGTTCGACACCGTGGCGGCTGAAGTGCCGCACGCCCAGTTCGGCGCACAGTTCGCGCATCCCCGGGTCGTCGCCCTCGTCGAGGAGCCAGACGTCCAGGGGGCCGGTGTGCCGCAGGCGCACCGCCGCCTCCAGGGTGGCCCGCACCATGGCGGGTGGTTCCTTGCCCGGTACGCAGGTGGTCAGGAACGCCACCCGGGTGCCGGTTTCGGGCACCACGGGCACCGGGTCGCGGGCCATCAGGGTGGCGTGTGCGATGGAGCAGACGTTGACCAATCGGAAGAGCTCGATCAGGGCGATGCAACCGAGCATGACGGCATCGGCGATCAACAGGTGGGTCGGGGCCTGGTCCCGGTCCGTCCAGTGCGACGGCCACACCAGCCACAACAGCAGCAGCGCCGACAGCAGGGGGGCGAGCGTCATCAGCGCCAGGGCGCGTATCCGATGGGGCTCGCGGGACAACAGGCTGCGGTAGCGGACCCGGTAGCCGGGGGCGGGTTCCTCCAGGGGGCCCGCCAGGCGGCTGTAGGTCTCGTAGTCGTAGCCCTCTCGCCGCACAACGTCCTCCGTCCGACGACAAAAGCGTTGGAACCACGACACGGCAGGAGCACGGGCCTGTCGAACGGGGGCGGTCCGATGGGGGG
>NZ_VKHS01000902.1 GCF_014141525.1 Streptomyces calidiresistens | reverse complement strand
GGGTTCTTCAGGTGACGCAGTGGGTGGTGTGGCCGTGCGGCGGGCCCTTGAGGTCGGTGGGGGTGGTCCGGCGGCGGACGGCGTGGCCGGAAGCGAGGTGACGCCGACAGATCGTCATCAGCGGCGGCCCCTCGGGCAGCAGGTCGGGGTGACACTCCTCCTCATCGGTGTTCCGGTGCGGCGCCGGGAGAAGGTGGAAGGCCTCGTGGAGGGCTCCGGCGGTCTGCCACAGCCGGGTGCGCGCGATCGCCAGCTGACGGCCCGCCGCCGGGTACGGGGGGCGGGCCGACTCGGTGAGGTGATCGAGGAGCCGGTGCAGGGCGGTGAGGTGGGCGTGCAGGACGTCCAGGTGAACGCGGTCCACCGCCTCCCGCGGCCGGGCGGTCCGCTCGGCGAGGGAGCGGGTGTGGTGGCGCACTCCGGCGCTCGCGGCCCGCAGGTAGGGGTGCGCGTCGTTCGAGGGAGAGGGGTAGGGCAAACGGTCCTGCCTTTCAAGAGGGCTTTCCTTCCCGCCGCCGGGCGGGGGCGGGATCACAGGGCGATCCGGGCCAACGGCAGGGCGCCGAGGAGGAAGGCGTCGGGCTGCTGGTAGTTGAGCCGGCGCAGGTCCACGCCCGCGGTGACCGCGGCGGTCTCGATCTGCGCGCAGGCGGCGTCGAGGAGGGCGTCGGTGTCGGCGGTGACGGTGACCAGACCGGTCAGCGCGACATCGGCGTGGCCGGCGATGAGTTGACGCTCGCGGGCCTTGACGTCGGCGTACTCGACGGAGTCCTCCTCACTGTCGACCTGACCGCGGCGGGCGCGTTCGTTGGCATCGGCGATGATCGCGGCCTTCTTCCGCTGGACGTCCCGCAGCGCGGCCTCCAGGCTCTGCGGCACGTACAGCAACGAGAGGCTGCGCCGAACCCCCGCACTGAACATCAGCCCGTGCAGGAAACCGGCGCCCATCTCGGTACGGGGCCAGTTCTCCACCCAGTAGGTGGCGTGGCAGGCGGTGTCGGTGGCCAGCCGGTCGTACTCCTCCACCTGGACCACCGGTCCGGCCGCCGCCGAATCTGCCTCGGCCCGGCCGGTCGCGGACCACTGTTGGAGGGCGGCCAGGGAACGCGGATCGTAGGCGGTCCGCACGAGCGCGGCGATCTCGCCGGCGGTCAGCCACCCGGTGACCACCAGCCCGGCGTCGCGCGCGGCCTGGGCCACGGAGGCGGTGGTCTGCGCCATGACGGTGAAGGCGCCCGGAAGTCCGCCGCCCGCCTGCGAGATGAGCCGTTTGGCGGCCCTGAGATCCAGGGAGATCGCCACGTAGGTCTCGTGGGGAGCGGCGGCGGGCCCGGCGGAGGCGACCAGTTCGGAGTAGACCTGCCCGGCGACCGGCGCCTGTGGCCGGCCGTGGCGGGCCCAGTGGCGGGTGAGACCGTCGCCGGAGTCGGGGACGGTGCGTTCCAGGACCTGGACGCAGGCGACGTGTCCGGTGCGGGCGGCACCGGCCAGCGCGCGCCCCCAGCCGTTGACGTTGGTGTTCTGGGTGGCCGGATCGAGCAGCGCGAACGCGCGGGAGGAGACGCGGGCGACGGCGGTCAGGGTCCGCCGGTGCGGGTCGTGCAGGGCCGCCGCGGCGTTGGTGGAGTCGCCGGGGGTGACGACCTTCAGGGAGGCCGCGGTGCCGGGCAGGTGCAGTGCGCCGTCCCGGCGCGGGCGGGTGACCGGGCGGCCGAGCCACAGGGTGTGACCGGTGCGGCGCCGGTAGGCGTACCGGGCGACGATCGGCGCCCATTCGATCAGGGATCGGCCGTGGCGGCGGATCGCGACCAGGGCGGCGACCACCGCCCACACGGGGGCCAGCGCCAGCGCGCCGAGGAGACCGGCGGAGATCACCGTCACCAGCAGCAGGGCCAACGCACACGAGACGAGAAGGAGTTGGGGGAGGGAGAGACCGAGGAGGATGCCGCGGCGGGAACGGTGGGGGAACTTCACCGTGACCGGGGCGACGGACAGGTCGGACAAGAGGCTGGTCCAGGGGGGCGCGGGCGGAGCCCGGG
>NZ_VKHS01000901.1 GCF_014141525.1 Streptomyces calidiresistens | reverse complement strand
GCCCGGCTTCCCCTGCGCCCGGGGCGGGGGGCGCGGCCCCGCCGGGGATGTCGGCGGCGGGGCCCCGCCCGGGCGTCCCCCCTGTCGGGACGGGACCGGGGTGGACCGTCACGGCCGCCCCGCTCCGGGAGTTCCGGGCCCGGGCTCCGCCGTGCCGGACGGCCCGGAACCCGCCCAGGTCTCCGGGGGCGCTCCCTCCGGCGCCCGCTCGCTCTCCCAGCGCGCGGCGAGGGCGCCGACCCGCCGGGCGGCCTCCCCGATGTCGAGGCCGTGGCGTCCGGCGGCCCAGCCGATGAGGAAGGTGGTCAGGGGGGCGGCCGGCCGGGTGACGCCGTGGGCGGCGTCCCGGGCGGCGTCCAGCAGCACACCGGTGTCCATGCCGGGTTCATCCTCGGCGAGGCCCAGTTCCGCCCGGACCGCGGCGATCCATTCGTCCATCACCCTGCCATGCTCCCTGATCCGTTCCCGGGCGGCGGCGAGGTCCCCCCGGGTGTCGCAGTCCGGGCAGGGGGGGCCGGGCAGCCGGCGTACGGAGAGGGTTTCCAGGAGGGTGCGCAGCGGGCGGTCGCGCAGGCTGCCGGGAGGCGTGCCGTGCGGGCCGGGGGAGGCGGCTATCACGGCGAGTGCCTGGCGGACGGACTCGGTGCGGTAGGCGCCGACGAGCGGCTGGTCGCGTCCGTCGGGGTCGGTGAGGATCAGTGCGCGGGGCGCGTCGGGGCCGTCGTCCACCGGGAAGTCGAGCAGGGGGTGCAGCGCCTTCCGGGTGAGGAAGGGGAGGTCGGCGGCGAGCAGCAGCATCCGGGGGGTGCGCACCTCGCGCAGGCCCGCCTCCAGGGCGGGCAACGGCCCACCGCCGGGTGGGTCCTCGCGGGTCCAGCGCACCGGCCGGCAGGTGGGTCGGGGCGGCCCGACGACGACGGTCTCCACGGCGTCGGGGCAGGCGGTGAGGACCCGGTCCAGGAGGGTGCGTCCGCCCACGGTGAGCGAGGGTTTGTCCACGCCGCCGAGTCGGCGGGCGGCTCCACCGGCGAGGATCACCGCCGTGTACGGCTGGGGCCGCCCCCCGGTGGGGGGCGGGGTGTGCCGCGCGGTCGGGAGGGGTGCGTCGCGACGGGGCTGAGCGGCCATGTTCCCGAGTATCGCCCGAAGCGGCGTCCGGGGCGCCGGTGTGGCGCCGGCCGGGCGCGTTTCGGACGGGTGGGCGGTCCGGGACACGCCGGGTCGGGCCCCGTGCCGGGGCGGGCCGACCCGGCACGGGGCCCGGTGGGGCGGGGCGGCCCGTTCCGGCACGGGCCGCCCCGGGGTCTCCCGGCCGGTCCCGGCGCGGGGTCCGACCGGGGGCCGGTCACAGGTCGCGCAGGAGCAACCCGGGGCGTTCGATCCGGTCGGCGACATCCCGCAGGAAGCCGCCGGCGGTGGCTCCGTCGCAGACCCGGTGGTCGAAGGTGAGGGACAGCTGCACGACGTGGCGCAGGGCGAGTTCCCCGTGGTGCGCCCAGGGCTTCTCCACGATCCGGCCCACGCCGAGCATCGCGGCCTGGGGGTGGTTGATGATCGGGGTGGAGCCGTCGACGCCGAAGACGCCGTAGTTGTTGAGGGTGAAGGTGCCCCCGGTGAGGTCGGCGGGCGGGAGGGTTCCGGCCCGGGCGGCCTCGGTGAGGCGGGTGATCTCCCTTCCGAGTCCCTCGGTGGTGAGGGTGTGGGCGTCGCGGACGACCGGCACCACCAGGCCACGGGGGGTCTGGGCGGCGAGGCCGAGATGGACGGAGGACAGCCGCACGATCTCGCGGCGCCCGGTGTCCACCCGGGCGTTGAGCTCCGGCCGGCGGGCGAGTACGGCGGTGCACACACGGGCCAGGAGGGCGAGCAGCGGGACGCGCGGCTCCCCCAGTTCCCGGCGCAGCTCCAGCAGCGCGGTGGCGTCGGCGTCCACCCAGCAGGTCGCGTCGGGGATCTCGGCGCGGCTGCGGGTGAGGTGGTCCGCCATGGTGCCGAGCAGGCCGCGCAGCGGGATGCGGGTCTCCCCGGCGCCGGTGGAAGCC
>NZ_VKHS01000900.1 GCF_014141525.1 Streptomyces calidiresistens | reverse complement strand
CCCCATCGACCGCGCCCCGCCGGATCGTCTCCCGAGAACGGCCCGGCGGGGCGCGGTCGATGGGGCGGGCTCCCGCGGGTTCCCGCCCGGTGGTCAGCCGAGTTCGCGGCGACCGTTCACCCGACGGGGCAGGCCCAGCGGGTTCTCGTCGCGCAACTCCGGCGGGAGCAGCGCCGGCGGGGTGTCCTGGTAGGCGACCGGTCGCAGCCACCGGTCGATGGCCGCGACACCGACCGAGGTGGAGGTGGAGGTCGTCGCCGGGTAGGGGCCGCCGTGGTGCTGGGCGGGCACGACCGCGACACCGGTCGGCCAGCCGTTGACCAGTACCCGGCCGGCGAGCGGGGTGAGCGCGGCCAGCAGGCGCGCGGCGGGACCGGTGGGGTCCTCGGCCTCGTCCGCGCCGATGTGCAGGGAGGCGGTGAGGTTGCCCGCCAACCGCTCCAGGGCTCCGATGACCTCCGTCGGCTCGCCGTCACCGTTCCCGACGTCGTACCGGGCGATGACGGTGACGGGGCCGAAGCACTCCTCCAGCAGCACGCCGTGGGCGGGGTCGGCCAGACGGGCCGCCGGGACGGTCAGGAAGCCGGCCGCCACCGTGCGGCCGTCCGCCTCCCCCGGGACGACGGGGGCGGTGACGTCCTGCAGGGCGGCGCGCTCGCGCACCCCTTCCAGGAACGCCTCGCGCATCCGCCCGTCCAGCAGCACGCCGGCGGGGGCCTCGTCCACCCGCTCGGCGAGGGTCTTCAGCAGGGCGTCGCCCGCCGGTCCCCCGGGGACGAACACCAGGCCGGGCTTGGTGCAGAACTGACCGACGCCCATGGTCATGGAGCCGGCCAGGCCGGCGCCGATGGCGTCGGCGCGCTCCTCCGCCGCCGCGGCGGTCACCACCACGGGGTTCAGGCTGCCCAGCTCGCCGTGGAAGGGGATCGGCACGGGACGGGAGGCCGCCGCGTCGAACAGGGCGCGACCGCCCCGGATGGAACCGGTGAAGCCGGCGGCGGCCACCAGCGGGTGACGGATCAGCTCCACGCCGGCGTCGAAGCCGTGCACCACCGACAGCACCCCGTCGGCGAGTTCGGCGAGACCGACCCGCTCGGCGGCGCGTCGCACGGCGGCGACGCACAGTTCGGAGACCGCCGGGTGGTCCGGGTGGGCCTTGACCACCACCGGGCAGCCCGCGGCCAGGGCGCTGGCGGTGTCACCACCGGGAACCGAGAAGGCCAGGGGGAAGTTGGAGGCGGCGTAGACGGCGACGACGCCCAGCGGGAGGCGGGTGCGCCGCAGGTCGGGACGGGGCGGGGTCGCCGAGGGGTCGGCGTGGTCGATGGTGAGGTCGAGGTAGCCGCCGTCGGCGACCTCGTCGGCGAAGGCGCGCAACTGGCCGGTGGTGCGACCCAGCTCACCGGTCAGTCGGGTGGTGCCCAGCGCGGTCTCGGCGTCGGCGGTGGCGATGATCTCCTCACCGGCCGCCTCCAGCTCCTCGGCCGCGGCGCGCAGCAGGGCGATCCGGGTCTCCCGGTCGGCCAGGGCGGGCCGGGCGGCCTCGGCGGCGCGCACGGCGGCGTCCACGTCGGCAGCGGTGGCCTCGTGGCCGACCGACTCGCGTCGCTCGCCCGTGCGCGGGTCCACGCTCCACACTTCAGCTGCCACGGGTTCTTCCTCCTGCGAGAGTTCGGACGCCGCCCGCGGGATGTTGTTCGACATCACGAACGCCGACCGTGGATACGAATGCTCAGGACCCTACCCGGGTCCTCTCCGGACCAACAAGGGCCGCGCCGGGTCGTCCGTTCCGCACCACGGCGACCCGACACGACCCTCCCGCACACCGGCGGGTACCCGGAGGGCGCGTTCCCCGAGGGAACGGGGAGCAGCACGGGACCGCCGCGCGGAACGGCCCCGATGGTGCGGCGCAGTCACCATCGGGCCCGCCTCCCCAGCGTAGCCTGCAAACGCTTTCTGTCCATACCCCCGGATCATCGGCTTTTCGGAAGAGGTTGAAGGAGCTTTTCTGCAACCGGTTGTTCGGGGAGACGATCCCCTCCCCC
>NZ_VKHS01000090.1 GCF_014141525.1 Streptomyces calidiresistens | reverse complement strand
CCTCCCCCCCACCACCCAAAACCCGCGATCTCGGCCGGGAACGGAGGAGGTCGCCGTGGTGGACGAGTTCTCCGTGGACGCGGTTGCCACGGCCCGGTAACCGGTGACAGCGGCCCGACTCGGCCGTGCCGCCGCCCGCGCCACCGCCACGAGCGCAAGGCCGAACACCTCCTCGCCTTCACCGCCATCGCCTGCACCCTCATCCGCTACCCGCAGATTCGCCCGATAAAATGAATTTCAAGGAGCATCTCGTGACCACCCGTATCCTTGTGACAGGCGGAGCCGGATTCATCGGATCACACTACGTGAGAACCCTGTTGACGCCACGGAGTGACTTGTGCGTCACGGTTCTGGACCGTCTCACCTACGCGGGCAACCCCACCAACCTGGACCCGGTGCGCAGCCATCCGGGATTCCACTTCGTGCCCGGCGACATCTGCGACCCGCACACGGTCGACCACCTCGTCGGGGACGTGGACGAGATCGTGCACTTCGCCGCCGAGAGCCACGTGGACCGGTCGATCGCCGACGGGCGGGAGTTCGTTCGCACCAACGTCCTGGGCACCCAGATCCTGCTGGACGCGGCGGTCCGGCACGGCATCCGACGTTTCGTCCACGTCTCCACAGACGAGGTGTACGGCTCCATCGCACACGGCTCCTGGCCCGAGGACCACCCGCTGTGCCCAAGTTCGCCGTATTCCGCCTCGAAAGCGGCCGGCGACCTGCTCGCACTCGGTTACCGAACAACCCACGGCCTCGACGTGCGCGTCACGCGATGCTGCAACAACTTCGGCCCCCGCCAATACCCTGAAAAGATAATTCCGCTCTTCGTCACCAGATTGTTGAATGGGCAAGGAATACCGCTTTACGGCACCGGCGACAACACCCGGGAATGGCTCCACGTCGACGACCACGTCGCCGCACTCGAACTGGTCCGCACGGCCGGACGGGCCGGGGAGATCTACAACATCGGGAGCGGGGTCGAGCTCACCAACAGACAGCTGACCGCCCTCCTGTTGGAACACTGCGGCGCGGACTGGGACAGCGTCGAACCTGTCGGCGACCGTCCGGGACACGACCGGCGCTACTCGGTCGACACCGCCAAGATCCGCCGGGAGCTGGGGTGGGTGCCGCGCCGGGACTTCCGCAGCGCGCTGGCCGAGACCGTCGACTGGTACCGCAGGAACGAGAACTGGTGGCCCGTGGGGGCGATCCCTCGGCCGCCCGCCCCGGCCACCCGCCCCCGGGCCGGAGTCACCGGCACCGTCGACCGCTGATCCGCGATACCTCCGCCGGGAACCGCGGAAACCCCCTGTGCCCACATCTCGAGAACCGCCCCCGGTGACCGACCGGGGGTGTCGATGGCCTCCACCCGATCCGACCGCCCCGTCCCCGCCTCCGGCCCCGCAACGGGGAGTGTCTGCGCAGCGATCGCAGCAGCGCGGAGGCGGGCCTCCTCGCAGGCCCCGGCGGGCACCCGCCCGTCGGGGCCCGTCACGAAACCATTCACACAGAAGGGCATATCGCGTTGAACTGGGGAAAACCACAGCTGAGTGGAACCTTCGGAGCCGTCTCCTCGACCCACTGGCTGCCCTCGGCGGCCGCCATGTCGGTCCTTGAGAAGGGCGGCAACGCCTTCGACGCGGCGGCCGCGGCCGGTTTCGTCCTGCAGGTGGTCGAACCGCACTTCAACGGACTCGGTGGTGATGTGCCGATCCTCTCCTACCGGGCGGCGACGGACCGCGTGCAGGTGGTGTGCGGCCAGGGGCCGACGCCCCGGACCGCCACCATCGACGGCATCAGGCGGTTGGGGCTGAACCAGATCCCGGGCTCGGGTCTGCTGCCGGCCGTCGTGCCCGGCGCCTTCGGCGCCTGGATGCGGATGCTGACCGAGCACGGCACACTGCCGCTCTCCGAGATCCTCGACTACGCCATCGGTTACGCGGAGACCGGGTTTCCGCTGCCGACCGGCGCGGCGGAGGCCATCGAGGTAATGGCACCGTTGTTCGAGACGGAGTGGCTCGAGTCCGGGCGCGTCTACCTGCCGAACGGTCGTTCCCCCGCCGCCGGTTCACGGTTCCGCAATCCGGCGTTGGCGGAGACGTACAAGAGGCTGCTGCGGGAGGCCACAGCCGCTTCCGGCGGGCGTGAGGCGCAGATCGCCGCGGCCGAGAAGGCCTTCTACAGGGGCTTCGTCGCCGAGGCCGTCGACACCTTCGTCTCCACCACGGAGGTTCTGGACTCCACCGGACGACGGCACAAGGGAATACTGACCGGTCAGGACATGGCGGACTGGCAGGCGACCGTGGAGGAGTCCGCGCACATCCGGTACGGGGACTGCACGGTCCACAAACCGGGCCCCTGGTCGCAGAGCCCGGTCTTCCTCCAGCAGCTCGCACTCCTGGAGGGCTTCGATCTGCGCGGCATGGGCCTGAACAGCGCGGAATACATCCACACCGTGGCCGAGTGCGCCAAGCTGGCCTTCGCCGACCGCGAGGCCTGGTACGGGGACCCGGACCACAGCGACGTTCCGCTGGACATCCTGCTGAGCCCCGCCTACACGGCGGAGCGGCGCGAACTGGTCGGAGCGAAGGCCGCGACCGCTCTGCGCCCCGGCTCCCCCGGCGGACGCCGTCCACACGTGCCGGAATACGTGGCGGACCCGGTGCCGCCGGAGCGGGAGCACTGGATGTCCCAGATCCGCAACGGGCTGCCCACCGTCGTCCGCGCCACGAGGGCCCGTACCGACACCTGCACCATCGTCGTGGCCGACAGGTTCGGCAACATGGTGGCCGCCGTCCCCAGCGGCGGGTGGCTGAAGAGCTCCCCGGTCATTCCGGGCACCGGCATCTCCCTCGGCACGCGGGCGCAGACGATGACCCTCGAGGAAGGACACCCCAACTCCTTCGGGCCGTGGCGTCGCCCGCGCACCACGCTCAGTCCCAGCCTCGTCATGAGGGACGGCAAACCGATTCTGGCCTTCGGCACCCCGGGCGGGGACCGCCAGGACCAGTGGACCCTGGAGTTCTTCCTCGCAGTGGTCGAGTTCGGCCTCGACCTCCAGTCCGCGACCGAGACCCTCGCCTTCCACACCGACCACTTCGCCGCTTCGTTCACTCCACACGAGTCGCGTCCGAGGGTGCTGACCGTGGAGCGGAACTGCGACCCGGAGGTCATCGAGGAACTGCGCACCCGCGGGCACGAGGTCGAAACGGCAGCCGAGTTCTCGCTGGGCAAGGTCTGCGCCGTCGGCGCGGATCCCGGGGATGACCTCCTGCTGGCCGCCGCAAGTCCGCGCGGGCGTCAGACGTATGCCATGGCCCGCTGACCCGCGGCGGGGGCACTCCACGACCGGGGCCCTCGGCCGTACACCGGTCCCGGTGGAAGCCGCTGCCACCGGGGGCCGCCGGGGCCGACTCACGGGTCCCGACGCCGAGCCGACCGAGCGTCGCGCCCTCCCGACACCGGGGGCGTCCCGGTGTCGGGAGAGAGGGTCCTCCGCAACGGGCGGTGCACGGCCGTCCGGGTCGGGTGGTGCGGGTCGTCGTCCCGCTTCGCGTGTGGTCGCGGGACGGGGCGCTCATCCGTCCCGCAGGGCGGCGGCGGTGGCGGTGCCCTCGATCCGGTCGACCGGTCCCTGGTAGAGAACCCTGCCCCCGTGCCGGCCGGGGCCCGGACCGAGGTCGATGAGCCAGTCCGCGCGCCGGATGACATCGAGATTGTGTTCGATCACGACGACGGTGTGGCCCCGGTCGAGGAGCTGGCCGAGGACGTCCAGCAGCACCGTGGTGTCGCGCAGGTGCAGACCGGTGGTGGGCTCGTCGAGGACGTAGAGGGTCGGTTCGGTGGCCTCGCGCAGTTCCTTGGCGATCTTGACCCGCTGGCATTCACCACCGGACAGCGTCGTGAGGGGCTGGCCGAGGCGCAGATAGCCGAGTCCGACCCGCTCCAACTGCGTCAGGGCCTCGCGGATCCGCTTGTCCGGCAGCCTGCCGATGGCGTCGGTGATCGTCAGGTCGTCGATGTCGGCGATGGACAGTCCGTTGACCCGGTGGCGCAGCACCTCGTCGATGAACCGCCGTCCCCGGCAGGTCTCGCACACGGTCTCCTGACCGTCCATGAAGGCCAGGTCCGTGTGGATGACGCCCAGCCCCTTGCAGTCGGGGCAGGCTCCCTCGGAGTTGGCGCTGAACCGGTTGGCGGGCAGGCCGCTGTGCTCGGCGAAGAGCTTGCGGATGGCCGGGGCCGTCCCGGTGTAGGTGACGGGGGTGGAGCGGCGGTTGGTGCCGACCGGCTTCTGGTCGATCACGACCGCGTCGTGCTGGGCGACCATCTCCATCGCGAGGCTGGACTTCCCGGACCCCGCGACCCCGGTGAGGACCGTGAGGATCCCGGTGGGGATGTCGACGGTCAGTTCCTTGAGGTTGTTGCGGGTGGCGTTCGCCACCGTGATCGCACCGGTGGCCTTCCGCGGGCCGGTGGTGATCGGCACCCGCTCCTCGAGGGCGACGGCTGTCGCCGTGCGCGCCTTCCGGAGCTCGTCGAAGGTGCCCTGGAAAACCAGTTCCCCTCCCCCGGCGCCCGCGTCGGGCCCGATCTCGATGATCTGATCGGCGATCTCCATGACGGCGGGGTCGTGCTCGACGACGAGAACGGTGTTGCCCTTGTCGCGCAGCTGCCGCAGCAGGGTGGTCATGGAGGCGATGTCGTGCGGGTGGAGCCCGACGGTGGGCTCGTCGAAGACGTAGAGCATCTCGATGAGACTGCTGCCGAGGTGCTTGACGGTCTTGATCCGCTGCGACTCCCCGCCGGAAAGGGTGGTGGTCGCACGGCCGAGGTGGAGGTATCCCAGTCCGATGGTGACCATGGCCCGCAGTCTCTCCTCGAGGGCTGCCACGACCGGCGCGACGGAGGGGTCGGTCACCTTCCCCGGCACACCGAGGAGTTCGGTGATCTCCATGCGGGCCATCTCGCCGATGGTGAGACCCGCGACGGTGGCGGTGCGGGCGGCCTCGTTGAGGCGGTCGCCGTGGCAGTCGGGGCAGACCCGGGAGCGGGTGAAGCGGGCGATGACCTCCCTTTTGCGGTCGGAGAGGTTGTCGGTCGTGCGCAGGTGGATGCGCTCGAACCGCTCCACGATGCCCTCGTAGTCCTTGGGGGGCCTGGTGCCCAGGCGGGCGGCGTGCTCACCTCCGTGGAGCAGTGCCCGGCGCTCCTCCTGTGTCCATTCCCGCAGCGGGGTGTCGGCGTCGAAGCTGCCGATGTCGGCGTACCGGGAGTACCAGTAGCCGCCGTCCCCGAAGCCGGGCAGCAGGATCGCGCCCTCGGCCAGGGACTTGTCCAGGTCCAGGAACCGGTCGACGGCGCTCACCACGACCTCCCCGATTCCGGAGCAGGTCGGACACATGCCGGTGGGATCGTTGAAGGAGAATCGGTTCGACTCGCCCACGTGCGGCGAGCCGACACGGGAGAACAGCAGCCGCAGGTGGGTCCAGGTGTCGGTAATCGTCCCCACCGTGGACCGGGCGTTCCCACCGAGCCTGCGCTGATTGATCACCACGACCGGTGAGAGCCCTTCGATCCCTTCCGTTTCGGGGCGTGACCACTTCGGCAGTCGGTTGCGGACGAACGGCGGGTAGGTCTCGTTGAGCTGGTGCCCGGCCTCCGCCGCGATCGTGTCGAACACCAGGGACGACTTGCCCGACCCGGAGACCCCGACGAACACGACCAGTCGGCCGCGCGGAATCTCCACGTCCAGGCGCTTCAGGTTGTTGGTCCGGGCACTTCGGATACGGATCGTACGCTCCAGCATGTGGCAAGGCTACGAGCAGATGTGGCCACATTCCGACCGCGACTGCGAGAATGGGGGCATGGCGGATGTCACCCAACGCGTCCTCGCCCTGCTGGCCACGCTCCAGACCGGGCGCGCGTTCACCGGTGAGGAACTCGCGGCGCGCCTCGATGTCAGTCCCCGGACGCTGCGGCGCGACATCGACCGTCTCCGCGGCTACGGCTACCCCGTCAAAACCCGGCCCGGCCCCGGCGGTCACTACCGACTCGCGGCGGGAAGCGCCATGCCGCCCCTGGCGCTCGACGACGACGAGGCGATCGCGACCCTCCTCGGGCTGGCCACCCTCGCCTCCACCGGCAGCGCCGCCGAAGGCAGCGTGGACGAGGCCGCCACCCGGGCCTACGGCAAGGTCGACCAGTACCTTCCCAAGCGACTGCGCCACCGCGCCGCACACCTCCGGACGAGCCTGGAAACGGGCACCGCTCCCACTCCGAGCATCAGCGCCGACACACTGGCCTCACTGGCCGACGCCATCCGGCACCACACCGTCGTCACCTTCGACTACACCGGCCGGGACGGCTCGACCACGTCCCGGCGCGTCCACCCCTACCGCCACGTCCACCACCACCTGCGCTGGTACCTCCTCGCCCGGGACACCCGCAAGGACGACTGGCGCGTCTTCCGCATCGACCGCATCACCCGCCTCCGGATGTCCACCAGCTCCTACACTCCCCGTCCCCTGCCCGCCGACACCGCGCTCGACTACCTGCGCCGGGGATTCGACAAGCACCGCGAGCGCGTCGTGGTCACCGTGGACGCGCCCCTGCCCGTCGTCGCCGAGGCGTTCGCGTACCGGGATGTCGAACTCGTCGCTCTGGGCGAGCGGCGGACCAGGGCCGTCCTGATGCTCGACACCTGGCAGTGGCTGCTCCCGGACATCGCCTTCCTGGAGGCCGACTTCACCGTTG
This sequence comes from Streptomyces calidiresistens, assembly GCF_014141525.1. Taxonomy (GTDB): domain Bacteria; phylum Actinomycetota; class Actinomycetes; order Streptomycetales; family Streptomycetaceae; genus Streptomyces; species Streptomyces calidiresistens. The sequence goes on along the minus strand of NZ_VKHS01000090.1, from coordinate 4,524 downwards.
AGGAGCCGGCCGTTTTCCGGGACGCCCTTCGGGCCTTCGGCGCCCGCCTCCTCCGCCACGGGTGACGTCCCACGCGCTCTGCGCGGCCCCCCGTCGGACTTCCCCATGATGTTTTTCAGCGTCCCGCAAGAGGATCGCCGGCCTCCGGGCCCGGCCTGGCTGTTCCCCCTGTCGGTGGCAGGACCCGGGGTGTCCCCGGGTCGGGGAGGCTCCGTGGGAGCGGCCGTACCGATCCCCTGCCAGGGGTGACGCACTTCTCACCACGGCCTCCCCACCCTCGTGAAAGCGACAATCATTTTCATATAAGGTTCTCGAGGCGATCTTGTGCCCATCCCGGGGACGCCCCGTCGCCACTCGTCACGTCCCCACAGGAGAAACGTTGCGCCCGCATCGAGACCCGTTGCCACCCACTCGTCGTCCTCGCCGCACCCGGGCAATCACAGCGCTTGCGGCCTCCCTGGCACTGAGCACGCTGACCGCTTGCGCCGACAGCACTCCCCGGGAGCGGCCGGACCACGCGGAAAGCACCTCGCTGACCCTCGCCGTCGGGAACATCTCCGGTGGTGAGTTCGACCCGCTCAAGGGGTGGGGAACCCGTCCGGCCCAGATCCGGCCGATCCACAGCTCCCTGCTGAAGGCGAACTCGTCGTTGGAGTTCGAAGGTGACCTGGCCACGGACCACACCGTCTCCGAGGACGGGGCTGGTCTGGACTCTGCCCCTGCGGCCCGAGGCCATGTTCTCGAACGGTGACCCCGTCACCGCGCACGATGTGGAGTTCACCTACACGTTGCTCAAGGAGGACGGCGTCCAGTTCGACCTGGGGTTCGTGGACCGGATCCGGGCGATCGACGACCACACCATCGAGTTCACGCTGACCGAGCCCCGGTCGACCTTCGTGAGCCAGCTCACCGAGATACCGATCCTCCCCGGGGATCACTACGGCGAGGGTTACTCGGCCGACCCGATCGGTTCGGGCCCCTACCGCGTCGTCGACTACCCGGACGGCCAGCAGCTGATCCTGGAGAGGAACCCGCACTGGTACGGCCCCACCCCCGGGTTCGACAAACTGACTTTCCTTTTCCTCACCGAGGACGCAGCCCTGGCAGCCGCCCGCGCCGGTGATGTCGATGTCCTGTACGTTCCGCCCACATTCGCCGGGCAGAAGCTCCCGGGGATGAGTCTGCACCGCTTCGAGAGCGTCGATTCACGCGGCCTGTCCCTGCCCACCCTGCCGGCAGGGGCTTCCGGCAGGATCAACGGCAAGGACGTGGAGGTCGGCAACGACGTGACCGCGGACCCGGCGATCCGACAGGCCCTCAACCTCGGGCTCGACCGGAAGGCGATCGTCGACATCGCGCTGCAGGGGTACGGACGTCCCGCCTATTCACTCGCCGACACCCTTCCCTGGTTCAACGAGGAGACCGTCTTCGAGGACGGTGACGTGGAAGGTGCCCGGGAGCTCCTGGCCGAAGCCGGCTGGGTCGACGAGAACGGCGACGGCATCGTGGAGAAGGACGGCCTGACCGCGTCCTTCACCCTGCTCCACCCGGCCGACGACAACCTCCGCAGCGACCTGGCCCTGGTCGTCGGTGAGCAGGCACGGGAGCTGGGGATCGACATCCGGATCAAGGGCACCAGTTGGGACGGCATCTTCGTGGACGGCAAGGCCAACGCCGTGACCTGGGGCGGTGGCCGGCACCATCCGCACCAGCTCTACGAGATGTACTCCACCGAGGAGCACAACGTCGGCTACAACAACATGCCGCACTACTCCAACGAGCAGGTCGATCGGGCTCTGGAGCAGGCGCTGGCCGCCACCACCCAGGAAGAGGCCAACTCCTGGTGGAAGCGGGCCCAGTGGGACGGCACCACCGGCTTCGCCGGCCCCCCGGGGGGGGGGGGACGCGCCGCTGGTGTGGCTGGCGCGGATCGACCACCTCTACTTCGTCGCCGACGGGGTGAGCCTGGGTGAGCAGCCGATGCACGCGCACGGTCACGAATGGGCGCTGTTCAACAATATTGCGGATTGGCGCCGGGAGCAGTGAGCGGTGCTCTCGACAGCCGGTCCGTCACCGAGGCGCCCGGTCGGGTCCCGGCGGCGGTCCCCACGAGGGGACCGCGCCGGGGCCGGGGGCTCGCACGGGTCATCTGTGTCCGGGTGGCACGCCTGTTCGGCCTGCTGTTCGGTGTCTCGTTGTTGGCATTCACCCTGGTTTACCACTCCCCCGTGGATCCCATCGCGGCCTACATCGGGGCCGAGGCGAGCCCCACCGACGAGCAACTCGCCCAACTGCGTGAGTACTGGGGATTGGATCGCTCCTTCGCCGAGCAGTACCCTGCCTGGCTCGGTGCCGTACTCGGAGGCGACCTGGGGGTCAAGGGGTCGTGGGTTCAAATCCCGCCGTCCCGACACAGGTCAGAGGGCCCTTGCGGATTCCGCAAGGGCCCTCTGACATCAGCGGGTGACATCAACCCCGCTCCCGGAAGGCCGTTCCCGGACCCGCGCGGAAACGGTCGCCGGCCCTTGCCGGAGCTGACGCCGGGGTCCCGGACCTCCGGGCCGCCCCGCATGAACGGTGGGCGGTCTCGATGCGCGCCGCCCCGGCCTCGGCCACCGGTGACGACCTGTTCGCGGTCGATGTCGCGGGAACGCCGGTCACCCGGGAGGCCGGTGGCCCCCCATCCGGCACGCTCGCGGGCCGCGGATCTCCGGGCGGTCGATGTCCTGACGCCGGGTACCCGGGACGGGCCGGCCAGGATGTGCCGGGTGCTGCGGGCGTCGGGGCATCGCAGGATCGCTGTCCAGGATCCGGTCCTGCCCGTGCCGGCCGAGTGCGCGTGGACCGCCGGTCTCGCCCCGGTGCCCGTCCCGGTCGACGAGGAAGGTCCGGTCGTCGGAGCCCTCCGCGATGACGGGACGGTACGCGCGCTCGTCGGTGTCGCGCATCGGTTCCCCACGGGCGCCGTGCTCTCCCCGGAGCGCCGGTCGGCCCTCCCGACCCGGGCGCGCCGTCGACGGGGTGGTGTGCCGGAGGACGCCTACGATGCGGAGTTCGTTCGCCGGAGCACCCCACGCGGATCCTGCAGGATGGGGATCCGGCCCGGGTGGTTCTGCTCGGTACCGCCCCCAAGACCCTGGCGCCGGTGTCGCGCCGGGCCGGAGGGTCCTGCCGGAGACCCGGGTCGATCGGGTGTGTGCCGCGAACGCGGGCGGTGTCGCGACGTGGGCCCCGAGGTCCCGGGGTGATGCCGGCCGCCCCGGTGTCCTCCGGCCGGCAGGAGGCGCCTCCTCCGCCCGTGACCGGGCGGAGGAGGGGAGGAACCGTCCTGACCACCCCGGCCCGGCGGGGCTCGCCCGGGGTTCAGAGCACGCCGCGCCGGGCCAGGTTGCGCATCAGCGCCCGCACGCCGAACGACCACGGCGGAGCCTGCTCGCTGGTGACGACGGTGTTGACGAGGGCGCCCAGCCGCGGGTTGGAGATCCGCACGATGTCGCCGTACTCGTGGGTGAAGCCTTCACCGGGTGCGCGCCGGTCCTCGGTCGGGGCGAACAGGGTTCCGGTGAACAGCACGAATCCGTCCGGGTACCGGTGGTGGGCGCCGTGGGTGGCGGCCACCAGGTCCAGCACATCGCGGCTGATCTCGCGCAGGGAGCTGCGGCCGTGCAGGGCGTAGCCGTCCGCACCCTCGATCCGCAGGTCGATGTCGAGTCCGCGCACGGCGTCGATGCCGAAGCCGTCGTCGAGCAGGCGGACGAACGGGCCGATCGCGCAGGAGGCGTTGTTGTCCTTGGCGCGGGACAGCAGCAGCGCGCTGCGGCCCTCGATGTCCCGGAGGTTGACGTCGTTGCCCAGCGTCGCGCCGCGCACCCGGCCGTGCGAGTCGACGACGAGGACGACCTCGGGCTCGGGGTTGTTCCACACCGAGGCGGAGAGCACCCCGACATCGGCTCCGGTGCCGACCGCGGAGAGGACCGGAGCCTTGGTGAACACCTCCGGGTCCGGTCCGATGCCGACCTCCAGGTACTGCGACCACAGCCCTTCGGCGACCAGGAGTTCCTTGGCCCCGGCGGCTTCCGGTGATCCGGGACGGACGCCGTCGAGCGTGCCGCCCACCACCTGACCGATCCGTGTCCGTATCCGGGCGGCCCGGGCCGGGTCTCCGCCCGTGCGCTCTTCGATGACGCGCTCCAGCAGGCTCCGGACGAAGGTGACGCCCGCCGCCTTGATCACCTGGAGGTCGATGGGGGCGAGCAGGTGCGGGGCGTCCCGGCGGCCGGTGGCGGTCGCGTCCAGCAGGTCGTCCAGGCGCCAGGTGTGCCCGCCGGGGGCCTCACGCACGATCGTGGCCGCGTCGTCGCGTTCCATCAGGTCCGAGACGGTCGGCGCGATATCGGTGATGTCGACGACGTGCTCGCCGCGCACCGCGGCCACGCAGGGGCCGCCCCAGCGTGGCTCGTGCACACGGGCGACGAGGGCGGCCCGGTCCGCGTCCTCGGGCAGGACGGTGTCGGGGCGGAGGGC